>JAYVGK010000154.1:0-5202 GCA_043772215.1 Acidimicrobiales bacterium
TCAGACAAGCGCTTCACCTCAGGCAAGCGTTACACCTCAGGTAACTGTTGTGCCTCGCCGGGCCCGCCACTTCAACAAGTCGTGGTGGGGCCTGACTCCGTTCGTGCTGTACGCATTGGGGTTGCTGTTGGTGCCTGCGGCTGCAGTGTTGCTGCGGGCGTTTCGTACCGACACCGGGTCGTTCACGTTGCAAAACGTGCGCGAGATGGGTGCACATCAATACGTGGTGGCATTCCGTACGTCCATCACTCTCAGCATCCTCTCGGCAGCGGTGGGAGTGGTGTTCGGTGGGTTTCTGGCGTACTCGGTGTTGTCGTTGCAGCGCCCCAAATGGCTCCGTGGTGCGCTCATCACGTTCTCGGGGCTAGGAGCACAATTTGGTGGAGTTCCATTGGCGTTCATCTTCATCTCCACCCTCGGGGTCACCGGTGTGGTCACCAAATTCCTCAACTCCGCTGGGCTGCATCTGTACCCAGGTTTCAAGATCTACAGCTTCACCGGATTGGTCATCGTCTACGCTTACTTCCAGGTGCCGTTGATGGTCATAGTGATCACCCCGGCCATCGAAGGGCTTCGTCGGCAATGGCGAGAGGCAGCGGCCAATCTCGGGGCCGCTGACTGGCAGTTCTGGCGCTATGTGGGCTTACCAGTGTTGGCTCCGTCCATCCTCGGCGCGTTTGTATTGCTGTTCGCCAATGCGTTCAGTGCCTACGCCACCGCCACCGCGCTCACGTCGGGTCAAGTGAACTTGGTGCCGGTGAAGGTGGGTAGCTTTCTGCGGGGCAACGTGGCGGCCGACAATGCCCAACTGGGCCAGGCGCTGGCCACCGGCATGTTGGTAGTGGTGGTGGTGGCCATGGGCTTGTACCTGTGGCTACAAAAGCGGGCGGCTCGGTGGGCCAAGTGAGCGAGGGTGGAGTGACCAAGGCACGGGACCGTCCCCGTCCGCCGATCGGCAAAGTGCTGTGGATAGTGGCCGGAGTGCTGTTTCTACTCGGCCCCCTCCTGGCCACCTTCTTTTCCAGTATCGACTACAACCAACTCGGCTACCGCTTCACGGCTTATTCCAACATCGTTTCAAATCAGGCGTTACGGGGACCGTTGTGGCTGAGTTTCCAGATCGCCGTACTCACCGCCGCATTGAGTTTTGCGCTGATGCTGCCCACGGTGTTCTGGCTGCATCTCAAAGTCCCCAAGGCTCGGCCCATCGTCGAAACCATCTCCATTCTGCCGTACGTCATTCCGCCGATAGTGTTGGTGGTGGGCATCTCGCAACTCACTCGCGGTTGGCCGGAGTGGCTCATCGGCAAGCCGTTTTTTCTGGTGCCCATCTATGTGGTCACGTGTCTGCCGTTTTTGTTCCGGGCCCTCGATGCAGGTATGCGTTCAATCGACGTGATGACCTTGACCGAGGCGGCGCGTGGTCTGGGGGCCACGTGGCGTCAAGTCATCACTAAAGTCATCATGCCCAATCTGCGGACCTCCATCCTGGGCGGCACATTTCTGGCGCTGGCCGTGGTGCTGGGCGAGTTCACCATTGCCAGCCTGTTGCTGTTCAAGACATTTCCCGTCTATCTCACCGAGGTGGGGCAGAACGAAGCGCAGGGTGCAGCAGCACTGTCGTTGCTGTCGTTTGGCTTCAGTTGGGGATTTCTTCTGCTGCTCAACTTCGTGGGCAAACGCGTCGGCTCCGGCGCATCTCTCGACTTCTCTGCGCGCGCCGGTCGCTGACGCGGTTGCTGGAAAGGATCTCTGTGGCCACCCTCTCACTCGTCGATGTGGTGAAGACCTATGGGGCGGTGCGCGCCCTCGACCACCTCAACCTCACCATAGAGTCCGGCGAGTTGGTGAGCCTGTTGGGCCCCAGCGGTTGTGGCAAGACCACGGCACTACGCAGTGTGGCGGGCTTCGAACGGCCAGATTCCGGTCAAGTGCTGCTCAACGGCAAAGACCTCACGCCCACGCCAGCCAACAAACGCGACATGGGCATGGTGTTTCAGGCCTACAGCTTGTTTCCCAACATGACGGCGGCCCAAAACATTGCCTTCGGACTCAAGCTACGTAAGCGTCCCGCCGCCGAAACCCGGAAGCGCGCCGATGATCTGCTCAGCTTGGTGGGGTTGCAAGGCAGAGCGGATCGTTACCCACACCAACTGTCCGGAGGGCAGCAACAGCGGGTGGCGTTGGCCCGGGCCTTGGCCTTTGAACCCTCCGTGTTGTTGCTCGACGAGCCGTTGTCGGCGCTCGATGCCCAGGTGCGTGTGCAGCTACGAGACGAGATCCGGCGTCTACAGAAGGAGGTGGGTATCACCACGTTGTTCGTGACCCACGACCAGGAGGAGGCGCTGTCCATCAGTGATCGGGTGGGCGTCATGAACAATGGACAACTGGAGCAGTTGGCGTCACCTGCGCAGTTGTACCGCCATCCCACCACCGAGTTCGTAGCCGGTTTCGTGGGCACCATCAACCGGCTTCCGGTCAGTGTGCTCGATGCCACCACGGTCGCTTACGGTGGTGTGGTGTTGGGCTGCAATCCGTCGACACTTTCCGTAGGAGCCGCCGGTCTGCTGCTGATGCGGCCCGAAGTGCTGAGCGTGCGCTCCCTGGATGGTTCGCCTCCGACCACTACCCTCGCTGGAGCCGTACGCGCCCATTCGTTCCTAGGACCGGTGGCGCGCGTGGAGGTGATCACCGCAAGCGGGGATCTGTTGATCTGCGACCTGCCCAGTCGTGATGCCGACGCACTGGTGCCCGGCACTTCGGTCACCGTGCATGTGGCGGTCACCGATGCCACCGTGGTGGCCTGCTGAGTCGTCGCTCGGTATCGGGGTACGTTCCCAATCGTGATTCAACGCAGCACAGTCATCGGTCTCAAGGGCGGTGGTCGACAGCTGGTCACCGACGTCGTCGCTCGGGCCCGGGCGGTACGTGCGCCGCAACTGGCCAGCGCCATTGCCCTACGTGCCTTCACCAGCCTCCTCCCACTGTTGTTGGCGGCGGTCTCCATCCTCGGGTTCGTGTCTGCCGGCAACGCCAAGGTAGGCAACCACATCGTGGATCAGCTGGGTCTCACCGGGGACTTGGAGCGGGTGTTCCGGGAGAACCTGGCCTCGGCCACCAGCAGTCGCAGCATCGCCGGTGTGGTGGGCCTTTTGGGTGCACTGTGGACCGGACTATCGGTGGTCCAGGCCCTAGCTGCTGCGTGTGATGCGGTATGGCAGGTGCCGGTACGAGGGGTGGCGGACAAGGCTTTCGGGGTACCCTGGTTCATAGGCGCGCTGATTATCAGCGCGCTGTCCGTGCTGGCAACCAGCATCGTGGCCTTATTGCCCGTGCCCGTGTTGGGTGGGGTGGTGGCCTGGTTGGCGGCCAGCGTCACGGGGGCTGGACTGGTGTGGTGGACCCATCGGGTGATGACCAACGTCAAGGTCCCCGGACGAATCCATCTCCCAGGTGCCATTGTGGCGGGAGCTGCCCTGGCGTTGTTCCAGGTGGTGGGGGCGTGGTTGGTGCCCTATCTCCTTGGCAACGCCACCCAGACCTATGCGGCACTGGCGGGCGTGTTCGTCCTCATCACGTTGCTCTCCGTGCTGGGCAATGTCATCGTGTACGGGGCCATCGTGAACGTGGTGCTGTGGGAGAAGACCAATGGCACCACATCCGTCACTGCCCGGGTTCCGGCGTTGACCAACGATCACTTTGTGGAGCTCGACCGGGGTGGACAACGCCCCCGTCCGCCCCGACGTAAGCGTCGCCTGCCCGGCCGCTTGTCCAAGGGTCCAACGTCTACGTGACAACATTGCATCGTGCCCATGCGAGCAGACTGCAAGCACCACGAAACCCGGACCTACGCGTCTGGGGAAGCGGTGCGAAAGTGCAATTTGGACTTGGCCCCGGACGCGCCCTGGCGTTGTCCGGAGCACTGCCCGGCATTCGAGCGCAGACTGGCCGACGTGAACTGGGAGCATTCCACCCTCATCACCCCGGCCACCCCGGCTGAGCCCCCAGGGCTTGACGGCGGTAGTGCGGCGGCGCTACTCGACGATGCAGAAGACATCGTGAATGCTGCGCTCCCTGACGCTCTGGCTGATCTGGAGCGCACCGACACCCGCGACGATGGAGATAGTGATGGGCCGTGGTGGCGCAAGTTCGGAGGCCGACGGTAGATGCCGGTTCAGCCGAATTCGACCAACGAGGTACTTGGTTGCGTCGTCAGTGGTTGTGAAGAAGCCGCAGCCGCCACGGTGCTTGCCGGGACTGTGCTCGCCGGAACCGTAACCGCAGTCGGGGTGATGGTGGTCTGGGCAGACTTGGTGGATCCACCAAGAGCTTGGTGCTCACGAGCAGGAGCAACACCAGTGCCGCAGCCACCAGTGTGGCCAGGAGTCGGCGCCGCACGGTGAGTGGGTTCACCTGTTGCGCTGTGCGGGTGTCAACGTCACTACTGCTGTAAGTGGCCACTGACGCCATATGCGTGGCTTGGCGATGGAGCGACTCTGCACCATTGAGGGTTGGCGTTCAACGTTGAGGACACAGGCCGGTAAGCTGAGATAGCCACATCACCCTGAGAACAAGGTCGTTTCCCCTGCCTCCGCTGCCCGTTTCCGTTGAGTCCTATGAGGCTGGCCCTAAGTCGCTGAAGGCAGTCCGACAACGAGCAGCGCAACGCTTCGAGGCCAGTGCGCTTCCTACCAGTGCAGTGGAGGTGTGGCGCTACTCACGTATCGACAGCCTCGACCTGACCCGGTTCGCCCCGCCCACTTCAGAAATCGCCGTGGTGCTCCCCCCGGATCCAGACGCACCAGCGGCGCACATTGTTGTGCGCAACGGTTCGGTGGAATCGATCGTCATCGCCGCCGAAGCGGCGGCGCAGGGCCTGCGGGTACGCCGCGCCGCAGAGGTGGACGAGGACCTCGAAGGACCTGGCGTGGACGCTACCGCAGACACCGATGCGTTCATCGATCTCGCCTTGGCTCTGGCTCACGATGCAGTAGTGGTTGATGTCCCTGCCAACGCCATCGTTTCGGGCACCATCGTGGTGGTCAACATCCTCAGCGCCACTGATGCGCTGGTGGCCACCCGCATCATTGTCCGCATGGGGTCCAACTCGGAAGCCGAGGTGTTGGAACGGGTGGCGGGTGGCGATGTTGCGTCATTGCTGTTGCCTGTGGCCCAGGTGACCCTGGGAGACGGAGCCCACCT
>JAYVGK010000155.1:0-5786 GCA_043772215.1 Acidimicrobiales bacterium
GGCGCTGTCGTCGTAGCTCTTGGTGACCTTGCCGTACTTGGAGTAGTTGTCGATCCCCACCACCTGATGGCCGCGTTTGAGCAGCTCCTCCACCACGTATCCACCAATGAACCCGGCAGAACCGGAAACGAGCACCTTCGACATGTCAGCTGTCCTTCTGTTGCGTGTTGGATTGTTGCGCATTGGAACCGGCTGGTGCCGGGGGAAGTGCGAGCGCAGGACCATAGGCGTAGCGATACCAACGCAGATATTTGGGAAGCCAGGAGGCCATCTTGAAGTTGGACAAACCAAACGTACGGTCCAGCCAGATGGTGGGTAGTTCGGCGACAGGTTGACGATAGCGGCGGGCCTTGGCCACCAGTTCCAATCCCACTTCGAATCCGGCATCACTCTCGATACCCACCCGGCGCACAAAGTCCACCGAGTACGCCTTAAACGAGTTGGTGGCGTCGTTGGTGCCCACTCGCGCCAAGAGGTGTAGCGACCGACCAGCACTGCGCGAGAGGAACTGTTTGAACCATGCGCCGCCCACCTGCTGACCTCCACGCATGTACCGCGAGGCCGCTGCCACCACCACACCGCGCTCCACCAGTTTGGTGAGCGGGTCGATCTGCGCAGGATCATCGCACCCGTCGGCCATGGTCACCACCACCACCGGCGCCGACGCATGATCGATACCGAAGCGGATGGCCATGGCCGGTCCCCGACCGTAGGTGTTCAGTGTGGGAAGTACTCGGGGGTCACGGGCGGCGTACTGCTCCACGAACGGGGCGCTGGTGTCGTCGGGGGAGTCGTACACCACCAGCACCTCGCATGGCAGTCGCACCGCTTCAAAAATGCGATCCAGACATTCGGTGACACCATTGCCCTCGTTGTATACGGTGACTACCACCGACACCCTCAGCCGATCGTCGTCCGATGCCAGAGTCGGGTCGGAGGCGCGACGATGTGAGCGGGTGTTGGTGGGCACGTTCACGATCAAATCCGAACGCCATTGCCGGTGACATTCCAGATGTCGATCACCGGCTTGTTGGTGGAAAGCTCCGAATAGCGACGGTGAGGGGCCCCGATCACCACCACATCGCTACGCTCCAGTACTTCTTCCTGGGAAAGTAACGCCGTGTCGGTGCGCACATACGGGTCGGCGGTGAGCACATCACGAGCGCGAAAGCGCAGGATTCGTTTGAGCTTGTAGCTGAGGCTGGATCGCGTATCGTCACTCTCGCCCTTGAACGCCATACCGAGGATACCAACCGTCATGGTTTTGAGCTCGAAACGCTGGGCCATGCGCGACACCACGTACAACGGAAGGCCCTCATTCACCAACATGGCGGAGTGGCCCAGTACGAACTTGTTGTCGTTGAACGCCGCCAATTGCATGGTGTCTTTGAACAAGCACGGCCCCGCTGCGAAGCCAGGCCCCGGCATGTCTTGTGCGCGAGGGTATTCGAAGGTGATGGCGTGTCGGATGCGGTCGAAATCGAGTCCGAAGTCATTGGCCATCATGTACAACTGATTGGCGGCGGCAAACTTGATATAGCGCCACGTGTTGGTGAACAGCTTGGCCAACTCCGCTTCCTCGGGGCTCACATGCACCGTACGTTGCGTGAGGTGGCGGAACAGTTTCTCGGCTCGGGCCACTGCTTCGGGTGAGCGAGCACTGATGATCTGGGGCAGATCGAACAACTCGGTCATGGCCTTGCCCTCGGCAATCCGCTCCGGACAGAACGCCACCTCAACGTCCACGCCGGCAGCAGCCAAACCCTCCTCCACGAGGGCTGTGACCCCGGGGTACACCGTGGAACGCAACACCAGAAGCTGTCCCGCCTGCAGGAACGGATGCAACGTGGCCACGGCGTCCGGGACGGCCCGGGCATCGGGGTTGAGGTGCTCATCTACAGGCGTGCCGATGACCACGATGACATGGCGGGCCAGGCCGATTGACGCCGGGTCCGTGCTGGCACTGAGCCGGCCGTCGGCAATCACCCGGGCCAGTACCGGCCCGGCATCGGGTTCGTCAAAGGGCAATTGAGCGGCATTGACGGTGTCGACGGCGGTGGCATTGATGTCGTGGGCCACCGTGCGCAGGCCCCGCTCGGCAAAGGCAATGGCCAACGGCAGTCCCACGTGGCCACATCCGCCCACCACCACGACATCAACGGGAAAGATGTCGGCCTGGGTCATGTCACGCAGGTTAGTGGAGCCCCTCGGGCCCCCAGCGGACCACTCTTCCCACTCAGTCCATGCCAACCCCTACAAGAACGGAATACTCGGGGACACTTGTTTGGAAGGGTGGGCTATTCGCAGATCTTCCCAGTCAAGAATGAGGTTCTGACCCAGTCTTGTTTGGGTTGGAGGAGGTTGGGTCCTCCCAGGAGGGCTTAGGGCTCCACCAGAATCTTCACGTGCTGGTCCGGGTGGGCCAGTGCTGCGAATGCGTCCGCCACACCGGCCAACCCCACCGAGCCGGTGATGAGGGGTTCCGCCTCGATACGCCCTTCGGCCAGATGGCCCAACGTGGCACTGAACTCCTCCGGTGTGTACCCCAGCACGAATTGCACATTGAGTTCTTTGTTGATGCCGAAGATGGGCTGCACCATGTCGTCTTGCATACATACCCCCACCACCACGATGCGGCTGTGACGGGGGGCGCGTTTCATGGCGTGGTTCAGAATGCCCGGCAGGCCAATGGCATCGAATTGCACCAGCGTGGACGTGCCATCCACCCGCTTCCACACTTCGATTCCCTCTTCCACTGCGGGGTCCACCACCGTGGTGGCTCCCATACGGGCGGCCAGGGCCCGGCGCACCGGGGAGTAGTCAGCCGCCACGATCACCTCCACCCTCGCCAGGCGTAACGCGGCAATCACGGCCAACCCCACCGGTCCGCAACCGTGGACCAATGCCGACTCGCCGACCACGATGGCGGACTTGGCCACCGCATGGACACCAACGGCCATTGGCTCGGTGAGTGCGCCATGACGTACCGCCAACCCGTTGGGCACCGCCAACAGCATTGGCGTGGACACCAACATGCGCTCGGCGTACCCGCCGGTGAAGGTGTTTGAGTACGCCATGCTGGTGACATTGTCGGGCCCGGGCGGGAAGCCCGTGAAGATGATCGGCATCGAGGTGGCAAACGATCCGGGAGACAAACCTTGCGTACCCGGGCCGTGGGCGAGCACCTCCACCACGAACTCGTGCCCCATGACGATGTCGAGGTCAACGTCAAGTGTGGAGGGCGAGCCCCCCTCCCGGCTCAGTTGCGTCATGTGGCGGCCGTGTTGCACGAAGTGCAGGTCCGAGCCGCAGATGCCGCACGCCACCACTCGCACCAGCGACTGTTGCGGACCCGGTACTGGTTCGGCCACCTCGTCAACCACGAGAGAGCCTCGACGGAGCACGACAGCACGCATGGCGCTTGCCTAGCCCGTGCGGCCCCAACGCAGCCAGCCGGGTCAGCCGGCCAGGCGAGACATGATCACCCGTCGCTCCCCCTCGTTGAGCCCACCCCAGATGCCGTGGGACTCACGGATGCGGATGGCGTATTCCAAGCAGGCGCCCTTCACGCAGCAGCTGGCGCAAATCGCCTTGGCGCTCACCTCTCGCTGCTCCTTGTCCTCTTTGCGTTCGAACGTCGAAGGCGGAAAGAACATCGCGGACTGTGGTCCACGACATGATGCTCGACGTTGCCAGATTTGATCAGCAGGGCCCATGGTGGCCTCCCCCCCGGGTGGATTGGCGTCGAACCTAACGGAGGAGCCCCCTGTTCGACAAGGGGAAAAGTGATGTCCGTCACACATGCCACTGGGATCGGTGTTGGGCTCCAAGTCAGCGCAGACCCCAACTCGTCCGATACCGTTGCCTCGGTGAGTGACATTCCGGGCCCCAATCAACCGGCTAAGCCTGAGGGACCGCCATTGTGGGCATCACCGACTTGGGCAGCCCCACCCGCACCTACGTACGGTGCCCCTGCGCCCGGCGCTCCACCGCCTCCGCCGCCCCCGCCATCATCTGGGGGATGGAACACAGAACCCCCGCCTGCCGCCCCACCCCGGCTGCGACCACTTGGTGTGGGCGAAATCCTGGACGGAGCCATCAAGGTGTGGCGTACTGATTTTCGGCGGTTGTTTCCCTGGGTGGCATTGTTTTCGATCCCTGCGCAACTGGGCGTGGCTGCCTTGCGCCTCAGCATTCCGAAGATCGCCTCATCCGAGTCAGGCGGCGTATCAGGCACTGTCTCGACCAAGGATCTCCGCGCCTTCTTGGGCGGCAGTTTCTTGATCGTCATCATCTCCGTCATCAGCTCACTGTTGATCACCGCTGGGCTCACTGCCTATCTCACTGATCGGGTTTTGGATCGACCTGCCAATCTGAAGGCCTGCCTGCGAGTTGGTCTCTCCAGGTTGTTGCCGCTACTCGGTGCTGGCCTACTGGTGGGCCTCGGAGCGGGCATCGGCATCCTGTTGTGCATCGTGCCCGGCATCATCTTGTTCGTGAGATGGAACTTTGCCAACCAGGCGGTGGTGGTGGAGCGCGCCGGTCCTCTTGCTGCCATCAAGCGTTCCTATTGGCTCACTGCAGGGCGGTTCTGGCCCCTACTGGCCATCATCATGCTGTCACTCATTTTGGCGGGTATCGTGTCGTCGGTCATCACCGGCATCCTGGGGGTCATCGTCGTGGCCATCACCGATTCCAACCGCCTGGCCACGGCCGCCACCGGATTCGTCACCGGGGTAATCGCCAGTGGACTCACCCTCCCTTTCAGCGCCGCCGTATCGGTCATCACCTATCTGGACCTTCGAGTACGTCGCGAGGGGCTTGACGTGCAATTGCTGACGCAGGGCATTTCAGCGCAGCCATGACCACCCGCATCATCGCCATCGAAGGCATCGATGCGTCCGGCAAGTCCACCCAAACTCATCTGCTCGCTGATCATCTGCGCGCTGAGGGTACGACCGTTGAAGTGCGATCCTTCCCGCACTACGAGTCATTCTTCGGGCGCCAGATCCGGGCCCTACTCGACGGTGATGGCAGTCTTGGAGGCATCACAGCTGACACCTTGGATCCCCGCTCGATGGCATTGTGGTTTGCCATGGACCGGTGGCAGTCCTTCACCACCTCTGTGCCGTGCGACGTGTTGCTGCTCAACCGTTATACGTTGTCCAATGCCGTGTATCAGGCCGCTCGGGTCGACTCCAATACAGGTAAAGAGGATGGCGACGAGTTGTTCGCTTGGATCTTGGAACTGGAACACACCGTATTGGGACTACCGCGTCCGCAGCTGACTGTGGTCCTCGATGTGGACGTGTCCACCTCAGGTGCTCGCTCCACTGCCCGAGCCCACGAACTGGGTGCGTCCCCTGATGTGTACGAGCGTTCTGAGCACTTGTTGCAAGCCTCACGGGATCGCTACCGCACTGCCGGCACCTTCATCGACAATCTGCAGTTGGTACAAGTGGGTAGTCGTCCCCCGGGACAGGTGGCCGAGGACGTGAGAGCACTCCTCAGCTAATCGGGCTCACCGGGTCGTCAACCACTGGCGCAGTGGGCCGGCGTTCACGATGGTCGCGCGCTGCCCCTTCGAGCGGCTCCACTTCCAGCACCAATCCGTCAATGGCCGATACCCTCAACCGGTCGCCCACCATCAACGGCGTGGCCCGATTGGTACGTGCTCGCCATGGGGCCCCCCGAACGATGACCACCCCGTCGGGATCCACCGATGTACTGGCCTCTCCAAGCTCGCCGATCATGGACTCGCGGCCAATGGTGGGTGTGGCAAAACG
>JAYVGK010000156.1:0-7760 GCA_043772215.1 Acidimicrobiales bacterium
GGACGTCGGGTCACGATCGATGGCATCGCAGGCCACTCGTACGCGCTCATATTGTTTTTCCACGAACGCCAGATCTTGGAACGGTATGTTGAACTCTGATGCGTACTTGGCTGCCAAACGCGGCGTACGAGTGGGGCCTCCCCCGCCGATGATGATGGGTGGCCCGGGACGCTGGATGGGCTTGGGAAGGGCTGGCGAACCAACCACTTGATAGTGCGTACCGGCGTAGTCGAAGGGCACATCCGCTGTTGCTGACCACAGACCGGTGACGATGGCCAATTGCTCGTCCAGCCGATCAAAGCGCTCCCCCAATGCCGGAAATGGGATGCCGTACGCCTCGTGCTCAGCACCAAACCATCCAGCACCCAGGCCGAGCTCCACCCGACCTCCACTCATCTGGTCCACTTGGGCCACGGCAATGGCCAGTGGCCCGGGCAACCGGAAGGTGGCCGAGGATACGAGCGTGCCCAACCGGATGGTGGACGTGTCACGGGCCAACCCAGCCAAGGTGATCCAGGCATCAGTGGGGCCCGGTAAGCCGCTGACGGCACCCATCTTCAGATAGTGGTCGGAGCGGAAGAATGCAGCAAAGTGTTGCTGCTCGGCGCAGCGGGCAACCGCCAACAACTCGTCGTAGTTGGCGCCTTGCTGGGGTTCGGTGAAGATACGCAGTTCCATGGCGGCGACCCTACCGACCCTAGCGATCCGCCAGGATCAATAGCAGCTCACCCTCACATGCCGTTTCACCGTTGACGTGCGCCCTTCCCTTGCCCTTTCCAGCACGCGCCGACATCCGGGTGATCTCCACTTCGAGTTCCAATACGTCCCCGGGCAACACTTGGCGACGGAATCGCACATTGTCGGCGCCACCAAACAACGGGATCTTGGCCGCATAGCGCGGATCGGCGAGCACCACCAGGGCCCCGGCTTGGGCAATGGATTCCAACATCAGCACGCCCGGCAACGTGGGTCTTCCCGGAAAGTGGCCGGGCCAAAAGTACTCATCACCGGTGAGCAGCCATCGACAATGCGCCCGGACCCCCGGCTCCAATGACACCACGTCACTCAGCAACAGGAACGGTGCGCGGTGAGGCAGAAGGTCCTCTGGCCGGGGCAACATCATGACGTCAGGGCGGCAAGCAATTTGGTCGGCGTGTCCTTCGGGCTGATCTTGTACCAGGCCTGCACGATCATGCCCTGGCCGTTGATGAGGAAGGCCGATCGCTCGATCCCCATGTACTTCTTGCCGTACATGGACTTTTCCTTCCATACGCCGTAGGCCTCGGCCACCGCATGCTCGGTATCGGCCAAGAGGGGAAAGCCCAGTGAATATTTGGTGTCGAACTTGGCCTGTTTGGCACTGGAGTCGGGGGAGATGCCGATGATGGCGGTGGTGCCAAAGTCGTCGGTGTGCTCCGCTTGCAAATCGCGCAGCAAACAGCTCTGGGTGGTGCATCCGGGTGTGTCAGCCTTCGGATAGAAGTACACGCATACGTTGCGCCCCTTGTATGCGGAGAGTTTGACGCTGCTTCCGTGCTGGTCAACGAGGTTGAGGTCGGGCGCGGTGTCACCTGGTGCGAGCATGAGCGCAACCTACCAAGCGCACACTGCCTTCAAGGTGCTCAGAGCATCGACGTGTCGATCGGCAGTCCCAGGCGGTGGCGACCGTACGTCTCAAAGTTCCGTGACGTGACCATGATATGCGCGCTTGCGGTATGGATGTCCCGGAAACAACGTTGCAACGGCGACTTGGAGTACACCGCGGTGCCACCAGCCAAGTCGTAGGCGATGTCGGTGGCCTGCCGGGCGGACACACTGGCATGGGTGGCGGCGGCGCGAATTCGGACCCTCAGGTCGGTAGGCACTCGCGACCCGCGCTGCACCAATTCCCACGCCGTCGCCGTTTCATCACGTAGCCACGCCTGCGCCGAACTCAAGATGGCCTCGGCGCGGCCGATGTCGTGATGCGACAGGGAGCTGTCGGCCAACGACTTCGTGGAACCCATGGGTCGTTTGCCCGGAGCCAGTAACAACAATTCGTCAATGGCATGGCGAGCTATACCGAGCATGACGGCAGCCACGCCCCCAGCAAACAGTGTGTACATGGGCATTCGAGATACGTCCGAGTCCACTCGAAGCTTGGCTCCGAAGGGTAGCAACCAGCGACCGTCGGGCACCACCGCGTGGCGTACTTCAAGATCGTGAGACCCGGTGCCGCGCAACCCTGAGGAATCCCAGGTGTCGTGGATGGTGACCTCGTCAGCGGGAAAGAACATGAGGCGGAACACACCCTCGTCATCAATGGCGCCACCGCACAACCAGTCACAATTCTGGCTGCCACTCCCCCATGCCCACCGGCCGTCCACCGTGTAGCCAGATCCTGCCGTTGCACCCAGCTTGGCCGCCGTGCCAGTGGGGGCGAACGTGCCGCCGGTGATGCCTCGGCGGTCACCGAAGATGACCGATGCCCAGTGTGGATCCACGGTGCCCGCACCGTGGGAGGTGAGCGAAGCAATAGCTGCGCACCAGCCTGCGGCGCCGTCGCCTGCAGCCAATGTCATGACCACGTCGAGGGCAGTAACGGGGTCCACTTCGGGTCCGTTGTACTGCTTGGGTACGAACATCCGGAATGCCTGCGTATCACGCAAGGCTTCCACCACGGGCGGCGCTAGGCGTCGGCCCGCCTCCGACTCAGCAGCGAACTCCGCCGCAATGAGTGCAACGCAGCGGGCATCGTCCAGGATCGATGTCGACATGGCGGTCACGCTATGCGCGCTGGTGTCGCTGAGCCCAGCCGTCTCCACAACGTCACGTAGTTGGGATACTCCAATTGCGGAACCAACCAACCGGACTGCACCAACTCGGCGTGGAACGCAGGCAGATTGCGGAAGGGAATCCCCGCATCCACGTGGTGGGCAACGTGCCATCCGGTGTTGAAGGGCACCATCCAGAACCGGGCCCACCAACTCTGGCGTACGTGATGGGTGGTGATCCGGTCGTCTTTGCTGTTGACCATGCCACCGTGCTCGGCGATGGCTCGTAGCCGGCTCACCAGTCGGAACACCGTCATCCACGATCCCAGCCAGATGACCGGCCACACCCACCACCCAATGGTGACGCCGAGCATTGCGGCCATAACCATCTGCATACTGATGATCTGCAATGTGGACGTACGACTTTTGGGATTGCGCACTGAGCGACTCAATGCCTTGAGCAACTTGAGTCCAGACTCGCCGGTGATGTCTCGACGAAGTTTACGCCTCAGCCTGATAGGCGTGATGGGATACCCGTTGTACAGCACGAGGTCGGGCTCGTTGACCCCCAGTGCGTCGCGATGATGACCCATATGGGCTCGCCGATACGCGTCCATGTTGACCATGGCGATGGCGCCCCCCATCCATTTGCCCACCCAGTCATTGACCCGCTGATTACTGAACAGCAGCCGATGGGCGGCTTCGTGGCTGAGGATGTTGAACATGGCATGGATCCGCAGCATGAGTACGAACGATCCAATCCACAGCCACCACCAATGCGTGCGCTGCACTGCAATGCTGGTGCCGTACAGCACGACAATGCTCTGCAGCCACATACCGGCCACTGTGATGGCGTTGCGTACGTTGGCAATACGACGCAACCGGGCCCGAACCATCGGGACGGCCATGCCGCTTGAGCCGAGACGATCGGTAGGAAAAACCTCGGGAAGCAACCCGGCGTCTGGGACCATGGTGACTACCATGATGCGTACATTACACTTTTTCGACAGATGACGCCACAACGTAATAAAGAGCCGACTGGTCGCCGACCCTTCACGGCTCGGTCAGTGGTGGCCAGTACCTTGCTCGGTTTGCACCCCCCGCGACTATCGGTGGATGCACTGGTGCGTTCCGGTGCATTGTTCCAACTGCCAGCCGGCACCGTACGAGTTGCTTTGTCACGAATGGTGGCTGCCAACGAGCTCACCACCAACGATGGCTCCTACGCCCTCGCCGGCCACCTCCTACTTCGTCAGAACCGCCAAGACGAAAGTAGGCGGGGTGTCCCCCCGGGTGCAGCGTGGGACGAGCAGTGGGAGATGGCAGTCATCGATTCCGTAGCCCGATCGGCCGCTGATAGGGCGGCGCTGCGTGATTCCATGCGGCGCCTGCGACTGGCGGAGTTGCGAGAAGGCCTGTGGATGCGGCCCGCCAACCTCGACAGTCACCGTCAGAACGTGGCCCGGGGAATTGCCGACACGGCTTGTCGATGGTTCGACGCCCAGCCGATGGACGCGCCGTCGGACCTGGCCGCTCGCCTGTGGGACCTTGGCCAATGGCAGATGGTGGCCCAGGCGCTCCTGGTTGAGCTCACGGCGCTATTCCCGGCGTTGCGCAAGTCAGACCCGCAGGTGTTGCCCGCAGGGTTCACCGTGAACGCTGCGGTACTGCGCCATCTCCAGGCCGACCCCCTCCTGCCGGAATCTCTGCTGCCTCGCTCGTGGGCCGGTCCACGCCTGCGGAGCCGTTTCGAGGAGTTCGACGCTGAGTTCAATGCCGTGTGGCGCACTTGGGTGCGCAGCCGCTGACTCTCGAAGCGCACAACACGAGCGGGGCGCCAACATCTATCGCCACCGTTCCGGCGGGAACGAACAATGATGACCAACTGGGGTCGGTAGGAGGAACTTTCAACACGTCGCCGGGAATCAGTGCGCTTGGGTCGTTGGAGTCGAGGATGACCCGGGCCGTCCCTTCTGCGGCCCCCACACACCCTAGAATTCGTTAAAGCACATCGCCCGACCGCAGTTTGTCAAAACCCGCCGAGTCCCGACGGACCCATGCCGCCGGCAAATCGGGGACGGTGTCGTACGCCAAACCATCGGCCAAGAATCCGGGGTACTCATCTTTGAACACGCCTTTCCACACGCGCTCCTTGGTGAAGCAAATGAACACCACCATCCACGCTCCGATGCGTTCAGATGCTTCGAGGTTGATGTCACCCGGTTGTTCCATGTACGGCGGTATTTGAGCGGGAAGCGTGAACTGGGCCGGTGTCGCAGATCCACCGTTCGAAACTGACGCTTTTGCGTACTTGGATCGTCGATGACACTGATGAAGTTACCGCACCACCCTTCCACTTCCCAGAGTCACAAAATGTGTCTCTACCGGGTTCAACGCAGGCGGATGGCCACCTCATTGGCCAGCATTCGACCGACGGGAGTGAGCCCGATACGGCCTTCCGGACGGACTTCGATCAACTCGTGCAACTGTTCGCGGTCATGTGCTGATAGCGACTCGATGGGCACACCGAGGCGGGTGCGAAGGGCCAGTTGCAGACCCTCGATCCGGCGCTCGGCGGCGGGAATCTCATCGCTGGCGGCCTCGGTAGACGCGCCAGATTCAGATAACGCCACATAGCGCTCTGGCGTCCGGACGTTCCACCATCGCCGGTGTTGGCGGTGCGAATGGGCGGCACAACCAAACCCGGCATATTCGCCCTGCATCCAGTACAACCAGTTGTGACGACACTCAAACCCGGGCCGAGCCCAGTTGGATATCTCGTAATTGTCAAGTCCGGCCGCCCCCAGTAGTTCGGTGATGAGCAGGTACTTGTCGGCTTGGTCATCGTCGTCTGGGTGTCGTGCGGAGTCCTCGGCCAGCGGGGTGCCTGCTTCGACAGTGAGTGCGTAGGCGGACACATGCGCGGGCTCGAGGGCCAGCACCTGTTCCACCGTGGAACGCCATTGGGTGAGCGATTCACCAGCCACTCCGTAGATGAGATCCAGATTGAACGTGAGGTCGTGGCGTTTGGCCAACTCCACTCCGACTTCGACATTGGCCCGATTGTGACTTCGGCCCAGGGTCACCAGCACCTCGTCGACCATGGACTGCACCCCGAAACTGATGCGATTCACCCCGGCGCGACGGTAAGAGGCGAACAGTTCATCGGACACGGTGTCGGGATTGCACTCCACGGTGATCTCCGCGCCGGCTACCACGGGGATGGCTGACAGGATGGAGCACAGTTGCGTAGCCGGAAGCAACGACGGCGTGCCACCACCGAAGAAGACACTGGTGGCCGCCGGCAAGCCCATCTCCACAGATCGGGCGATTTCACGAAGGGTGGCAGTGGTGTGCGATCCCATCAGGTGATGACGATCGGTCCACGTGGCAAACGCGCAGTAGTCGCAACGTTTGGCGCAGAATGGAACGTGGACGTAGACGCCGAATGCTGACACCGGTACATGATTGCCCAGAACGGTGTTTACCTCGCCATGAGAAGCGGAGTGATCAGTTGACGAGTTCGAAGCCGAGCAGACCGAGTCGACTCTTGACCGTCTCCACATCGGAATCCAGGATCACCGACAGCGCATTGAGATCTTCACGACGGAGGGTGAGTTCGGTGCCGGTGAAGCTGCGGCGCTGGGCCTTGATCATGGTGACGTAGCGGCCCAACAGCGCCGCTTCATGAGTGGTCATGGACTCGAGCCGAACCAGATCAATGGTGATACCGCGGGCACTGCCACGTTGATCGTGTCCATTGGTGTCGCCGTCTTGGCGAGCCGCCGGAACCGGTGGCAGCAGTTGATCCACCGGCACCGTGTAGAAGCTGGCCAAACGTTGCAGCCGGGGCACCGAAATGGCCCGCTCGCCTCGCTCGTATGCGCCTAGCACTGATGCCTTGAACTCTTTGTTGGAGTCCATTTCCACATCGTGCAACGACAACCGCTTGGTCCGACGCACGGCGCGCAGCCGAAGTCCGACCTGTCGGGTGTAACTGGAGTCTTCTTGTTCGTCGTCCACGTTCAGTTTCGTTCCCCGTTGTGCGCAGTGCGAGCGTGCTTCAGAACTGTACCGGACCACCACCGCGCGTGGGTGGAATCGCCGTAAAAAACCCAAAGTGCCTACCGAGGGTCGCTTGACAGCAATCACTTGACAGCAATCCAATCGACTCCGGACAACTATTGGTGGATAGTTTCATCGAATCAACGCCATCCGATGGGTCGCCAAAATTGTGACGCATGCCACAGCAGCTGTCTCTGCCCGGAGCACCTGAGCGGACAACGACACACGATGCTTCGCCAGCGCCAACTCGATCTTCGTCCACCCGCCTTCGGGCCCGATCAGCACCGTGGGGTGCCCCAGTGACAACGCGCCACCACCCAATTCCGCCATTGCCACCTCAGAACTGGCAGCTACCACCTCCGCTACTGTCCGCACACCGTCGATCGCCGGCATCCACACTCCACGGCTCTGCATCAACGCCTCCTTGGCCACGCTGCGCAGCCGAGTGAGATTGCGCTCCACTTTGGCCACATCCCACCGGACCACGCTGCGCTCCGCATTCACCAACACAACGCGGTCAACCCCCAACTCGGTGAGCTTTTGTATTGCCCATTCGGGCTTGTCGCCCTTGGTGAGGGCCAGTCCCAGCGTGATGGCGGGCGCCGGTTGGGCGACGGTGAGTATGGGCCCATCAGCCAACAAATCATCGCCCGCAGACGGCCATCCCGCAGGGGCACGGCACTGCCGCCACGACCCGGCGCCGTCGGTGGCGGTGACGAGTTCACCAGGGCGGATCCGTAACACCCGAGCCAAGTGATGGCGATCCAATTCTGTGAGCGTCAGCGTGGACAGATCACTGGCTACCACATGAGCATGGGCCCCCACTGATGCCGGTGAATCCGCTACTGGTGGCATTGCTTAGCGGAACGCAGAACGGATCTTGCCCAGCAGTCCTTTGTCGGGCGAAGCCACTGCTTCCCCGCGAACCGTAGCCAACTGACG
>JAYVGK010000157.1:0-16776 GCA_043772215.1 Acidimicrobiales bacterium
AGTTCACCATTGGCCTGCTGGCCAACAACTTTCCGGACTCCGTGACGTTCCTGGATGAGCTCGAATTGGTCCTCAATGAGCAGTATCCGGCCGTGCACACTAAGCGGTATGCCAAGCCCAATGCCAGCGATGTGGCCACCGATAAACTCATCGAGGGCATCACCCGCGAGTGTCGGGCTGTGGTCACCGCATACGGCCACTGAGGCAGTTGCACCTCCGGCACCGTGCGTGACGGGATCCATGTAGCTCAACAGGGGACGCCGGTGGTGGCACTGGTGACCAGCGACTTCTGGGCGCAGGGCAACTTCGTGGCGACAGCGGCGGGTATGCCCGATGTTCCTCGTGTGCAACTTCCGCACCCCGTGGCCAGCACCGGACGAACTCGCATGCGCCAGATCGCCCTCGAGGTCGTAGATGACATCGTAGGCGCGCTGAGCAGATGAGTCTTTTGCAGGCCGAAGACGAACACGCCGCACTGGAGTTGCTCCATGAACTGGGGTGCACCGACGGACTCCCCGTCGTGATCCCTACCGAAGCGCGAGTCAACCGATTTGTGGTGGCCAGCGGCCTTGCCGCATCTCTCAGTCTGGGAATCATGGGGCCGTTGGGGGGCGAGGTCACCGTGGAACTGATGGCTGCATGTTGTGTGATGGCGGGATGTCTGCCCGATCACGTTCCGGTGGTGCTGGCGGCGGTGCGGGCGGTGTTGGATCCCGTTTTCGATGCCAGGGAAATGCAATCCACCACTCACTGCACTGCACCGTTGATCATCGTCAATGGACCGGCGCGATCCATGGTGTCCATATCATCAGGCTTCGGCGCATTGGGACCAGGTCACCGCGCCAACGCATCGGTGGGACGCGCATTGCGACTCACCATGACCAACGCCGGGGGCGTGAAGCCTGGAGTCAGTGACATGGCCCTTCTGGGACACCCTGGTAAGTTCACTTACTGTTTGGGTGAAGATGAGGAGCACAGCCCGTTCCTGCCGCTGCATGTACGTCGAGGGTGGAACGCCGAGCAAAGCGTGGTCACCGTGATCGGGGCCGAGGCACCCCATTCAGTGCTGGCCATCATCGACGGTGACGACCCCAAAGGAGCCGATCGTCTGCTGGATCAACTGGCCCGGTGCCTGGCCAATGTGGGGTCCAACAACGCCAACTTTCGCAACGGACAAGCGGTGGTGGTGCTCAATCCCGATCACGCCACGGTGCTGGCCAAAGCGGGGTATACCGGCGAAACGGTGGCGGCGGCCATCGCCATGCGCTCCGCCAATCCGTTGAGCTTGCTGCGCGAGGTCAACAGTGCGCTGCCTCACCGAGACGACGGTGGGGATCCGCTGGTGCCAGCATTTCGCTCACCCGATGATGTGCTGGTGATCCAAGCAGGTGGGGGTGGCTTGTACTCGATGGTGATGCCATCGTGGGCGGCGGGGCCCCACGCCAACCGGGCGGTAAGTGTGGAAGTCGATTGGGGCGCAGCATGTGAGATCCCTGCCCCACCCAACCCGTAGCAAAACTCGGCACCGGCGAAGGAGTTTTGCGACGAGTTCGAGCCTTTACGTGGCGTCTTCGTCGCGTAGACGCACAGGACCGAAACGATTGGGCTTCAGGCCGTCCTTGTCCCCGTAAAAGGCCCGGATCTTGTCCATGTCCATGCTCATGTCGCCCGTGAGATGGATCACGGGTCCGAATCCGCCACTGCGGGTGGGTCCATCCACGTAGGCACACACAACCGGGACATTGGCCGCCAGCGCAATTCGGTAGAAGCCGGATTTCCAATACTCCGTAAGTGAGCGGGTGCCCTCAGCAGGCACCACCAGGTGCAACTCTGATTGCTTGGAAAACTCTTCGGCCAGCGAGACCACCATGCCGTGGGCAGAATCCCGCTTCACCGACACCCCACCCACGGCGCGCATGAACCATCCGAGGGGCGGTTTGAATAACTGTTCCTTGCCCAACCACTTGATCGACACGCCTTTGACCCGGCTCATGGCGAGGGTGATCAAGAAATCGACATTGCTGGTGTGGGGCCCGGCGATGATGACGCATTTGGCCGGGATGGGCTCCATCAAGATGGTGGTCCAGCGCATCAGCCGCAGATAGAGACGGGCCAAGGCAGTGCGCATGACCCGACCCTATAGGCCCGACGGTCGCATGGGCCTACGGCCCGATCGCGACTGAAGGGAGTCGTGAGGCCAGGCGAGTACCAAAGCGCATTGCGGAGACAGCCTCAGTGCTACGTGGAGGACGTTGTCTTGCGGATGAGTTCGATGCGTGCCTCCGAATGGTTCACGTCGTCGCCCTGCTCTCCCAGCAGTAGTCGTCGATCCTTCTCTGCCTCCGCCGCCGCCCCCTCATCGGCATTGGACAACACCGTGTCGATGGAGGTGGTGGCGATCTCCTTTGCCATAGCCACAAGCGCGCTCACCATTTCGTTCTCCGGAACCACCCGAACCACTTTGCCCTTCACGAACAGGTGACCACGATGGCGTCCGGCAGCAATGCCGAGATCAGCCGATGCCGCCTCCCCCGGCCCATTCACCACGCATCCCATGACCGCCACCTGAATGGGCAGATTGAGTGATCGCAACGCTTCTTGGGCTTCCTCTGCCACCTTGATGACGTCGATTTCGGCGCGACCACACGACGGGCAGGCAATGAGATCCAACCCCACTCGCTCTCGTAAACCCAGCGACTCCAGCAGTAGTCGACCGGCACGAGCCTCTTCAACGGGATCGGCAGTGAGAGAGAACCGGATGGTGTCACCAATGCCCTCGGCCAGCAATGTGGCGATACCAGCGGTGCCCTTCACCAGTCCACCGGGCATGGGGCCGGCCTCGGTGACGCCGAGGTGCAATGGATAATCGACGGTGTCGGCCAACAGGCGATACGACTCGATCATCAGCGCCGGGTTGGATGCCTTGACCGAGATCTTGACATCGTGGAAGTTCTCCTCCTCGAAGTACTGCAGTTCGCGTTGGGCCGACGCCACCAGACCCTCCGGGGTCTGGCCATACTTGGCCTCGATGTCGGGGTCCAGTGATCCGCCATTGACACCGATGCGGATGGGAACACCACGATCGCGTGCCTCCCGGACCACGGTGCGGATTTGATCTGGCTTGCGGATATTGCCCGGGTTGAGACGCAGGCACTGCACTCCGGCCTCCAGTGCGGCCAATGCCAACTGATACTGGAAATGAATATCAGCCACGATAGGCACCGGTGAGCGCGGCACGATACGGGCCAGGCTCTCGGCTGCTTCCACGTCGTTACACGTACAGCGCACGATGTCGGCTCCGTTGGCCGCCAACGAGTAGATCTGGGCCAACGTGGCCTCAGTGTCAGACGTCTTGGTGGTGGTCATGGACTGCACGGTGACGCGAGCATCGCCGCCCACCGGTACCTTGCCCACCTGTATTTGGCGGGTGACTCGCCGAGGGGTGCGTAGACCCGAAAACGTGGTGTCTTTCATGCACCCAGCGTGCCAGGTTTTGGCGCACTACCGCAGTAGGGCTACAGCGGTCGAACCACGTCCATGTACATGGCAGAGACGCCCAACACCAGCAGTACCGCCAAGAACGCGGCGGCGAACGGCATCACCTTGCTCATGTCGGCGTAGTGACGTCGGCCCTTCACCTTGGATACCACTGCCTCCCATGTGGCCAACACGATGTGTCCCCCGTCGAGAGGAAGCATGGGTAAGGCATTGAACATGCCAAGGCCGAGGTTGATGGCCACCAGGATGAGTAGCAGTTCGCTCCAACTGCGTCCGGCTGCGTGCCCGCCAATCTGCACCATGCCAATGATGGAGGTAGGTCGAGATTGCGCTTCCACCTCGGTGACTGGCCCTGTGGTGGTGTTGGCCGACTTCACCTGGCTCATATAGGAGCGCAGACGATCCGGCTTCACCAGACCCCGCAGGCCTTCGAACGTGAGCCTGGTGGAATGGCCCAATTCGCTGAAGGCCTTGGGGAATGCCGCCGCCAGCGACGTACGCTCGGTGACGTAGGCCCCCGATGCGGCCACACCCATCCGAGGGCGCAGGATCTGATTGGCGTCGCGAATGGTTCTGGGAGTGACGGTGAGGGTGGTCTGAGTTCCGTTGCGAGACACCACCACGGGGATGGGATCACCGGCGTGGTCGGCGATGGCCGAGGCCACATCATCGAAGAAGCGGACCTTGGTGCCGTTGACGCTGAGGATGCGATCGCCTGCGCGCATACCTGCACTGAGAGCCGGCGAGCCGGCCTGGACGGCACCCACCGTGGGCTTCACCCCGACCGGTTGACCGGCCCAGGCGAAGTACGCAATGAGTAGCCAGAACGCCAGGAAGAAGTGACTGAGCGGGCCAGCGGCGATGGTAGCCACCCGTTTGCCCCACGACTTCTGCCGATACGTTCGGCTCTCGTCCGATCCGTCCACGACATCGAGGTTGGACATCCCGATGATCTTGACGTAGCCGCCCGCCGGAATGGCCTTGATGCCGTATTCGGTTTCGCCCCGCTTGAATGACCACAGCCGAGGCCCGAAACCGAGAAAGAACTCGGTGACCTTCATCCCACACAAACGCGCCACGAAGTAGTGACAGAACTCGTGGAACATGATGATGGCCATCAACGCCACCACCATGAACAGGGCTCCGCCGGCGTTCATCACCAGGAACGGCACCGCAATGGCGGCCATGATGAGAACCAGGTTGATCACCTGACGAGCCATCGGCGGACGTGGCCGTTCCACCACCTCAGGCACCACCGAAGCAAGCTCGTGTCCGGGGGCGGGTAGTTCAACAGGAGTTGGGGTGTCGGGGCCTACGTTCACAGCTGCAGTTCCTTCACGATGTTGTTGGCTGTTCCGCGCGCTAGGCGGTCGGCTTCGATGATGTCGCCTACTGACAGTGGTTTAGCACCATCATGGGCGGAGAGCGAGCGGGAGTTCACCATTGCAATGGATCCCCAGTTGATACGCCCGTGCAGAAATGCATCAACTGCCACTTCGTTGGCCGCGTTGAGCCAAGCCGGGGCGCTTCCTCCGATACGGCCAGCGCCGTAAGCCAGTTCGAGACACGGGAACGCTGCTCGGTCCGGAGCTTCGAACTCGAGATGCGACAGTTGGGTCCAGTCGATACGGCCGAACGGCGTATCCACCCGGTCCGGCCAAGCCAGTGCATAAGCGATGGGGAGGCACATGTCTGGCAACGACAGTTGGGCGATGGTGGCGCCGTCGGTGAACTCAGCCATGGAATGAACGATGGACTGCGGATGGACCACCACGTCGATATCGTCGAATGGCACGCCGAACAATTCGTAGGCCTCGATGACCTCGAAACCTTTGTTCATCAACGTGGACGAGTCCACCGTGATCTTTGGACCCATGGACCATGTGGGATGAGCAAGCGCCTCTTCAACGGTGACCGAAGCCAACGCTTGGAGGGCGGCCGCGCCACCGCCAGCCTCACGAGCTCGTACCCGGAATGGTCCTCCGCTGGCCGTGAGTACCAGCCGACGCAGCCGGTTGGGAAGACCCGCAGCTTGGGCCCGGCGATGATCGGCCAGACACATGTGCACCGCTGCATGCTCGGAATCCACCGGCAGGATCTCCGCCCCGGGAGTGTGGCGGACTTGGGCCACGATGGGCCCTGCGGTGATGAGCGATTCCTTGTTGGCCAGCGCCAACCGTTTTCCGCCAGCCAATGCCGCCAACGTCACCGGAAGGCCAGCAAATCCCACCACGCCGTTTACACACACATCGGCCTCGGTGGCGAGATCGTTGAACGCCCGCAGCCCGGCCACGAACTCCGTACCGGGCGGCAAGGCGTCGCGTACATCGTTGGCGTACGCATCATCGGCCAAGGCAACCAGCCGAGGCCGATACTGATGAGCCTGCTCCACCAACAGCTTGGTACTGGTGTGGGCCCCGATGGCCACCACCTCGAATCGATCAGGGTTGGCCGCAATGACGTCGAGGGTCTGGGTGCCGATGGACCCTGTGGAACCCAAGATGCTGACGGTAGTCACCATGTACTCAGCCTGGCACGGGTGGCTCCGATTCAGGTACCAATCCTGAGTTGGACCTCACGCACTCTCATGCCTTCCTCATGGTGTAGCCGGCGGCTGGATTGCTGACGAATTTTGCGTCAAGCTCCGTTCCATGAACGTTGTGGTGCTGGTGGGGAAAGTTGCCGAGAAGCCATTCAATCCGGGAGGGGATCGCGTGGTCCTCAAACTCGACATCACGTCGGAACGTCGATCTGACGTTTACGACCGTATCGAGGTGCATTGCTTTGGTGGCATCGGAGAACTGGTGTTGGACAAGGTGCGCCCGGGGGAGACAGTGAGCGTGCGGGGTCGCCTGGAAATTAGGGTGGGCCGCGACGACGAGGGCAGTTACGAAGAGTTGCGGGTGGTGGCCCAACACGTGGGGCGTTTCAGCCCCGCTCCCCCCTCAGCTGTCGCTCACGATCGGACCAACGAGCGCATCGAGCCAGAATCCATTTAGCTGGATTCCCGCTCGGGTTCGCAGCCCACCGTTGAGCGGACGGGGCGAATTGGCGAGCACGTCTTTGGGGTCAACCCCCAACCACGACGCCAACGTGGCGTGGGTTTGATCGCTCGGGCGCCACCGTCACCGTCCGTCTCCCCCGCACCCGTTCCCTGGGCTGACCTATGTCCGCCCGACCCCACCCACCCAACCACCCATTCGCCCGAGTGGAGTCCACGTTGCGGCCGGCGCAATCCCAGCTCCACTCGATGGCTCACAAGGGTGGCAGGGTGAGGTGGCAGGGTAAGGGCGGCTGGGCTGACGTAGCGTGATGGAGTGGCTCTCCCCTTCGATTCCCTGTACGCCCATGGGTTTGCCCGTGTGGCGGTATGCGTCCCGGAAGTGCGGGTGGCAGACCCAGTTTTCAACACCGACCGTACGTTGGAGTTGGCGGAGGCTGCGCACCAGGGTGATGCGGTACTGGCGGTGTTCCCCGAACTCGGCATCACCGCTTACTCCTGCGACGACTTGTTCCACCAAGACGCACTGCTCGACGCCGTACTGCACGCGCTGACTCGGGTGGTGGCCGCCAGCGCCGATCTCACCCCCGTCATCGTGGTGGGGGCTCCGTTACGAGTTGGCTCCCAACTGTTCAACTGTGCCGTCACCATCCACGGCGGCCACATCGTGGCGGTGACACCGAAGTCCTACCTTCCCGGCTACCGCGAGTTCTACGAAGAGCGTCAATTCTCCGCCGCGCGCGACGCCATGGTTGACCACGTCACGCTGCTCGGACAGCAAGTGCCGTTTGGCAACGACATCGTGGTGGAAGCCATCGATCTCCCCGGCTTCGTGATGCACACCGAAATTTGCGAGGACCTGTGGGTACCCATCCCGCCGTCGACATGGGCGGCGCTGGCGGGGGCAACCGTGCTCACCAACCTGTCGGGCTCGCCCGTGACGGTGGGCAAGGCACCGTACCGCCGCGAGCTCTGTTTGTCGCAGTCTTCGCGCTGTGTGGCTGCGTATGTGTATGCCGCTTCGGGCCCCGGCGAGTCCACCACCGATCTGGCCTGGGACGGTCACGCACTGGTCACCGAGAACGGCACACTCCTGGTGGAAAGCACCCGTTACGCGGTGGCAGCGCAGATCGAGTTCGCCGACATCGACCTGGAGCGTTTGCTGTCGGAGCGGGCCCGGCTCACATCGCTGTCCGACGCCATGGCCGACCACCGCGATCGCGCCCGGGCCATCCGCCGTGTGTCCATAACCCTTGACGTGCCGGACCACGACGTTGCGCTGCTGCGCCACGTGGACCGTTTCCCCTATGTGCCCAACGATGCGGAGCGACGCGATGAACTGTGTCGCGAGGTATACGAAATTCAGTCGCAAGGTTTGGCCACTCGCTTGAAGAGTACGGGCATCACGAAGTTGGTCATCGGCGTATCCGGCGGCCTGGATTCCACCCAAGCACTGTTGGTATGTGTACGTACCATGGACAGGCTGGGCCTGCCTCGTGCCAACATCTTGGCGTACACCATGCCCGGGTTTGCCACCAGCGCCCACACTCTCAGCAATGCCGTGGCCCTCATGGAACAGCTTGGAGTAAGCGCGCATACCATTGACATCAAGCCTTCGTGCCAGCAGATGCTGCGCGACATCGGCCACCCCTTCGCCAACGACGAGCCGCTGTACGACATCACGTTCGAAAACGTACAGGCCGGTGAACGCACATCGCATCTGTTTCGTTTGGCCAATCATCACATCGCAATGGTGGTGGGCACCGGGGATCTCAGCGAGCTGGCTCTGGGCTGGTGCACGTACGGAGTAGGTGACCAGATGAGTCACTACAACGTCAACACCTCAGTGCCCAAGACACTGATTCAGTTCCTCATCCGCTGGATGAGCAATGGCGATGAAATCAATCCAGCCACGGAGGCGGTGCTGTCGTCGATTGTGGATACCGAGATCTCTCCCGAGTTGATCCCCGGCGATTCCACCAGCGACAAACCGGGGCAGCGCACCGAGGACATGATCGGCCCTTACGACCTTGTGGACTTCACGCTGTTCTACATCAGCCGGTACGGATTTCGTCCGTCCAAAGTGGCCTATCTGGCCCGCCACGCATGGGGTGATGCAGGCGTCGGAACGTGGCCGGACCTGCTGCCCGTAGATGTTCGCCGCCAGTACGAACTATCCACCATCGTGCACTGGATGCAGGTGTTCCTCAGCCGATTCTTCGGCACCAGCCAGTTCAAACGTTCCGCCATGCCCAACGGACCGAAGGTAGGATCCGGCGGGTCGTTGTCACCTCGCGGAGACTGGCGAGCACCCTCTGACGGATCCGCCGCCCCCTGGTTGGAGGAGTTGGCCCGCAACGTGCCTCTGTAGGCGCTTCGTAACGGATCAGGCCAGGCCGAGTACCCGGGCCAATAGGAACACGGCCGGGACTGAAAACAACATGGAGTCGATCCGGTCCAGCACGCCACCGTGTCCGGGCAGCAGGGTGCCCATGTCCTTCATCCCCAAATCGCGTTTCATCATCGACTCCACCAGGTCGCCCAACGGTGCCGCCACCGCCACCACCAGACCCACCATGGCCCCGTGGGCCAACGTTGTCCATGGATGCCAGGTGATCTTGCCGAACACCACCGCACCCACCAACACGGCGCCCAGCATTCCGCCGGCCAACCCCTCCACCGTTTTGTTGGGACTGATCTCGGGTGCCAACTTGTTGCGGCCCAGGAACGACCCCACGAAGTACCCCACCACGTCGTAGCCAACAGTGCAGGCAATGGCGGCAAACAACAGGCCCACGCCGTCGCGCGGGCGCAGTAGCAGCGCCGCGCTACTCGCAGCCATGGCGGTGTAGCCGAACACCAGAAAACTCACTGCGATGTTGACCACTGGGCGATCACGCTCGGCTCCCAGCAGATACCACACCATGATGGTAAGTACACTGATGACCGCAACAATGGTGACACCGCTGTCGCCACTGCGGTAGGTGGCTGCCACCATGGCCACGAGCCCTACCAGTACCGCAGGGATGGCGGGCTTAAATCCCCGTTGACGCAACGCAGTGAGCAGTTCCAGTGCTGCCAGTGCCACCGCAGCCGCCACCAATACCGCCGCCGCCGGCCGCTTGCCCACGTACAGGATGAGCCCTAACACGGCGGCCAACGTAACCCCGGTGGCCACCCGGACTCCGAGTGTGGCCGGAGGGGCCGCCTTGGCCTTGGTGGCGCTACGGGCGGAAACCTTGGCTTTCATCTTGTCGCCTGCTTTGGCTCCGGTCTTGACGGAACCGGCACCGGGCCCCTGAGCCTTGCCAGCATCGGATGGCGCCGCACCACCCCGGGCGGGCTCATCGAAACTGTAAAGATCCGACTCCTCGGACCGGTGCGGATCAAGTGCCCCCACCTGGGTGCCACTGTCGGCCAGTGCTGACGCATCGGCGCCGTCTACGTCGGCCCAGTCCGAAGCCTCGCGTCGCCACCTCGGTCCTCCGCCAGCAAAGCTGCCCCAGCCATCATCAGGTTCATCCGTGGCACCGATGGCCACGATGCGCTCGGCGTCACCGCTGGTATCACTCCACTCGGACTTCGGCGCCGGAGCTGCGCCCGCCACCGCCTTACGACGCGGAGGGGGATCGTTGTACATCTCATCGGGGAATCGGTCGTCATCGAGTGCTGAGGTTGGCGTTGCTACCGGTGTTGCTGGAGCCCCACCCGCAGCGTCCGGTTCGAATCGCAGGCCCGTACCGGGTGTGGAGGCGGCGGGCGTGCCTTCATCGTCATCCCACCCTTCGGCGTGGTCGCCGTGGTCGCCGTGATCCGTCACTGGTCCGCCATGACCGAGTACGCCGGACAACGTGTGGTCTCCGGCTTGCATCCAGTCGCCCGAGACATCCGCAGACTCATCGCCAGAGCGACCATCCGACATATCAGCCGACATATCAGCCGACACATCAGCCGACACATCGGCTGATACCTCAGAGGCGGTTTCATCTTCGTCGTCGTCATGAACTTCGTCGTCGGCCCACGTGGGTGGTTGCGCGACAATTCGGCGGGCCTCTTGTGCTCCAGAGATGCGGACCCCGTCAGGTCCTTTGGTGCTGCGTTCGTCATCCACGTGTGTCGACCCCCTGGGTCTTCTCGGTGCGTGGAGGGTGAGACCGGGGCCTCACACCTCGAGCAGTTCGGCCTCTTTGTGAGCAAAGAGCTTGTCGATTTCCACCACGAAATCGTGGGTGAGCTTGTCGAGCTCCTTCTCCGCACGTTCCAATTCGTCGGAGGAGATGAGCCCGTCCTTCTCCGACTTTTCGAGGTCCTGGCGCACCGCCCTACGCACATTGCGCACCGCAACCCGTCCGTCCTCTGCCTTGGCTTTGACGACCTTCACCAGGTCCTTACGACGCTCGGTGGTGAGGGTGGGAAAAATGAGCCGAATCACCACACCGTCATTGGACGGAGTCATACCCAGATCGGCCTGTTGAATGGCCTTTTCGATGGCCTTCATGGCGCCCTTATCGTATGGCTGGATGATGAGCAGCCGGGCCTCGGGCACGCTGAAGCCAGCAATTTGTTGCAGAGGAACTTCGCTGCCGTAGTACTCCACTCGGAGTTTCTCCACCAGCGCAGGCGTGGCCCGCCCGGTACGTACAGCAGAAAAATCGGACTGCACATGAGCAATGGCCTTAGCCATCTTCTCCATTGCGTCGGCCATCAGTTCCTCGGTCACGAGACCAGCGTACCGATCGGCGGGTCCCAAAGGAGGACTTTGCGGATGTTCCCGTGCTGCATGACGTTGAACACGACAATGGGAAGGTTGTTGTCCATACAGAAACTGATGGCAGTGGAGTCCATGACCTTGAGACCCTTGGTGAGCACCTCATGGAAGGTGACGGTGTCGAACTTGACTGCGTTGGGATGGGTACGAGGGTCAGCGTCGTATACCCCGTCCACGCTGCCGTGGGTGCCTTTCAGCACGGCCTGAGCCTCGATCTCGGCGGCGCGCATCGCAGCTGGCGTGTCCGTGGTGAGAAACGGTTGCCCGATCCCAGCGGCAAAGATCACCACTCGCCCCTTCTCCAGGTGGCGTACCGCTCGGCGTCGGATGTACGGCTCAGCAATTTCGGCCATGTGGATGGCGCTCTGCACCCGACATTGATTGCCGGCCTTTTCGATGGCGTCTTGTAGTGCCAACGCGTTCATCACCGTGGCCAACATGCCCATGTAGTCGGCGGTGGCCCGGTCGATGCCGGAGTTGGCTCCGGTGGCCCCCCGCCAGATGTTGCCGCCGCCGACCACCACCGCCATCTCCACCCCCAACTCTGAGCGGGCTTCCACGATCTCCTTGGCCAGGCGGGTCACCGTGGCTCCATCAATGGAGTTGCCGGCCTCACCAGCAAAGGCCTCTCCAGAAAGCTTCAACAGAACCCGTCCCCATTTTGGCGCCACGGAGCCACCCCTTCCAGTCACGCTGTATTCATGGATCGCGAATTTGACTCTGAAAACGGTGCTGCTGGTTGCAACGACCGTTGGCCAGGCTAGTGGTCAGGCAGACGTCGCTCCCACTGACGTGAGCTGACCTTGAGCTGAACGCGTCGGTGCCCGCCCCGTAACCGGGCCGGGCACCGACAGTAAGGCTGGACGGGAGAAGCTGCGATCAGCCGATTTCCACTTGGGCGAAACGAGCGATGGTGCCCGAGCCAAGGATGCCCTTGATGGTGAGTTTGTTGTCCTTGGCAAACTCTTGCTCCAGTAGGCAACGATCCTTGAAGAAGCCATTCATGCGACCGTCCACGATCTTGGTGAGCGCCGCTTCCGGCTTGCCCTCGTTACGGGTGAGCACCTCCAGCGTTGCGCGCTCAGCCGCTACCACATCAGCCGGGACCTCGTCACGCGTGAGGAACTGGGGCCGAGCGAAGGCGATGTGAAGGGCAATGTCGTGCGCCACTTCTTGGGACACCCCACTGGCTTCCACCAGCGTGGCATTGACACCGCGATCCGATTGGATGTGCAAGTAGCTGTCCACCACTGAACCATCGGGAGGTTCCATGCGCACCACACGACCCAGTTCAATGTTTTCCTTGAGCGAGATGATCATGGCTTCGAGGGCATCTTGGTGCTCCGCAATGGCCGACTCACCCTTGGCGGCAACGGTGTCCGCCATGGCTTGGAGCAGTCCCGTGAACTGTTCGCTCTTGGCCACAAAATCGGTTTCGCATTTCAACTGCACGATGGACAACGTTGTGCCCGACGTGCCGATGGCCACCGCTCCCTGAGCGTTGTCGCGATCGGTGCGCTTGGCCATGGAAGCCAACCCGTTTTCACGAAGCCATTTCATGGCTGCATCGAAATCGTCACCGTTGGCTTCCAACGCCTTCTTGGCCTCCATCATGCCGACGCCGGCAGCTTGGCGGAGCGCCTGGATGTCCTTTGCTGATGCCATTGCTCTCTGCTGTTCTGTTGGTGGGTTGGGGAAAGAGACTCGCCCGAGGGTGGGCGGAGGTCTCAGCCTTCTGCGGGAACCTCAGGTGCAGCCTCCACCGGAGATTCGGCCACGGTGGCCGGTACGTCAGCAACAGCGTCATCCGCTACGGGGGCAGAGTCTGCGGCGGCCTTGGCGGCTTGAAGGCGAGCCTCACGTTCCTGCTGGGCCATTGCGGCCTGGCGTCGGGCTTGGGCTTGCTGCTCGTTGCGAGCGGCTTCCACTGCCGGATCAGCCGGCAGTTCAGGGGCAGTGATGATGACCCCGCCCTGAGGACGTCCCTTGCGGGCGGCGATGATGCGGCCCTCGTCCACGGCATCGGCGATGACGCGGCACAACAGGTTGCCGGAGCGGATGGCGTCGTCGTTGCCGGGGATGATGTATTGAATGACGTCGGGATCGCAGTTGGTGTCAACCACCGCCACCACCGGCATGCCGAGCTTGTTGGCCTCGGTGACGGCGATGTGCTCCTTCTTGGTGTCAATCACGAAAATAGCGTCGGGCAGCTTGTTCATGCCGCGGATACCTCCGAGGTTACGCTGCAACTTGTCCAGCTCTCGGGTGAGGATGAGCGCTTCCTTCTTGGGCATGGCCTCGAAGTCGCCGGCGAGCTTCATACGCTCGTACTCCTGCATCTTCTTCACCCGACCATGAATGGTTTGGAAGTTGGTGAGCATGCCGCCCAACCACCGCTCGTTGATGTACGGCATGCCGCAACGCATGGCGTAGTTGGCCACGGGATCCTGAGTTTGCTTCTTGGTGCCCACGAACAGCACCGTGCCGCCTTCACCCACCAGATCACGGATGTAGGTGTAGGCCGATTCGATGCGAGTCAGCGTCTGGTTGAGATCGATGATGTAGATGCCGTTGCGCTCACCGAAGATGAATCGCTTCATCTTGGGATTCCAGCGGCGGGTCTGGTGTCCGAAATGGACGCCAGCGTCGAGCAGTTGGCGCATGCTGACAACAGGCGCAGTGGTAGTAGCCATGAGGTGCTCCTCTCCAACGGTTGGTATAGCGGGTCGGAGATACCCGAAGCGCCCTGCGGACAGGGACGACCGTTGGATCGGGTGGATCCGGCTCCGGCACGCGCCGGGGCCCGGTGAGCGTAGCTGTCCCGACGCCCCTGCAAGACCCATCATTTCGTGAGTCGGACCCGGCCCTTGGCCAGCAGCAAATTGGGGTCGATGTACTCGTTGCCCACCCGGGCCCCAAAATGAATCCGTCCCGCAGTGGTGCCCACCTGCTGGCCCGCCACCACGTGCTCCCCGGTGACCACCGTGATCGACGCCAACTGCCCCATGGTGGTGCGTACTCCATCGGCATGGCGTACCACCACGAACAATTGGCCACCCACTTGCCCAGCGAAACTCACCACTCCATCAGCGGGCGCCGCTACTGCACTGCCGGGCGGTGAGGCCAGATCGATGCCTCGGTTCCCTGGGCCATAGGGGTTGCTGGGAGGCCGGTAAGGATCCACCACCACTCCATTCACGGGTGGTTGGTAGGCCACTCGTGGGGTGATGGTGGTGACTGGCGGACTGGCGGCCGTGGACCTCGGGGCCTCGACTGCACTCACAGCAATCAGCACGCACAACATGACAAATGCTCGAACGGCGCGTTTGGCGCACATAGCTCCCCCTTGGGGATCAGCAGCAATATAAGGCGGGGAAGCGCGTGGCGGAGCAGGTGCTCGGCGGTTACGGGGCGGGTGGGGTACCCATCCGGGAGCGGAGTTGCAGTACGGCGCGAGTGTGGATCTGACAAACCCGACTCTCGGTGACTCCGAGAACCTCGCCGATATCGGCCAAGGTCATGTTTTCGTAGTAATAAAGCGTGAGTACGATTTTTTCGCGCTCTGGCATGCGGTTGATGGCCGATGCCAACGATTGACGCAATTCCTCCACCTCGTACAGGCCCATGGGGCCTTCCCCACGATCGGGAATGGTCTCGGCCAAGGTGGTGGACTCGCCCCGGTCAGAGTTGCGAGGAAACATGTCGTCGAGGGCCACCACACCGACGAACGACACCTGGGTGAACACCTGCTGCAGCTCGTGCTCGGTCATGTCGAGCGCCTTGGCCATTTCGGTATCCGTGGGGGCACGGCCCAGATCGGACTCGAGGGACCCGAATGCCGTTTCGATGGCCCTGGCCTTGGCCCGCACGGAGCGCGGCACCCAGTCGATGGAGCGCAACTCGTCGATGATCGCGCCGCGTACCCGGCGGATGGCGTAGGTCTCGAATTTCACGCCCCGATCCATCTCGAACTTGTCGATGGCATCGATGAGCCCGAAGATGCCGTAACTCACCAGATCAGACTGCTCCACGTTCTGGGGCAAGCCCACGGACACCCTCGACGCCACATATTTGACCAAGGCCGAATAATGGAGAATGAGCCGATCTCGCGCCTCAAGAGAACCGGACTCCTTGTAGGAGTTCCAGAGTTCCGTGGGGACTAGGGACTCGTCGGCCTCAGTGGTCAAGGGGAGGGCCGGCTTTCGGTGGATGGCGGATGGGGAAGGGTAGCCCGATGTGTGCAGGAAGCGGGTAACTGCCGCAACATGGTTGTCGATGTGGCCTACCTGGTGCACATCCCGGTCCGTCATGCCCGTGGATGAGATGCATCGTAGACAGTCCGGAGCCGATCCTTGGTCACGTGCGTGTAGTGCTGCGTGGTGGCCAGATCGGAGTGCCCGAGCAACTCTTGAACTGTCCGCAGATCCGCCCCGCCATTGAGAAGGTGGGTGGCGAACGTATGACGTAGGGCATGGGGATGGGTGGGCGATGTGGCCCGGCGATCGAGCAACCGACGAACGTCTCGCACGCCGAGGCGCCGCCCTCGGGAGTTGCGAAACAGCGCCGGTCCCGAGGCCCCCGCCGCACCGGCCTCCCCAATGGCCTCGTCGATGGGCCAATCGTCTCGGACGCGCAGCCACCCCCGGAGGGCGTCCAGGGCTGGCGCCGACAGGGGTACCACCCGCTCTTTGGCGCCTTTGCCCCACACCCTGACGAGGCGTTGCCCTAGGTCCACGCTCAGCACGTCGAGCGAGCAGACCTCGCTGACCCGCAGTCCACTGCCGTAGAGCAATTCCAACACCGCCTGGTCCCGGAGGGCAACCACCGGGTTGGCCACTGCCGAAGAACGCGGCTGATCCAGGAGTGCTCCCAGCTCTGTTGTGGTCAACACCCGAGGTAGGCGTCCCTCTCCGGCCGGAGCCCGAAGGCGCACCGACGGATCGGTGGGGATGAACCCGCGCTGCACCAAGAACGCGAAGTACCGGTGCAGCGACGATACCGCTCGGGCCATGGTGCGTCTGGCCATCTGGCGGGTGGCCAGATGGCCCACATAGCGACGCAGCAGCAGCCGATCCACGGCACCGGGCCCGGTGATGCCTCCTCGTTGCGCCCAGGCCACGAAACCGGTGATGTCTCGTGAGTACGCCTGTACCGTGGCGGGCGACGATGCCGTGAGTGAGGCCGAGAACTCCGAAAGCCACCACATACGCAAAAAGTACCGTGTTCACTGGTGTCACTTGCGTCACCGCTCCCCCAGCATCGCCACCCGGTACCAACCCGCAGCGCCACGACCTACCCAACCAACGGACTCCAGGCGCACCAAGGCCATGGTGGCGCCGGCCAAAGTTGTGCCGGTCCGGGCCATGACTGCCTCGGTGGTGAGAACATCCCATGCCAATGCCGCCAGTACCTGTGAGTCAGTGGCATCAGGGGCAGGCCGCGGATCGACAAACGTGAGACCACGCCCGGCGGTGGCCAAGCCCAGGGCCGCCCGGATGTCCAACATGCC
>JAYVGK010000158.1:0-1694 GCA_043772215.1 Acidimicrobiales bacterium
CTGTCCGCTCGCCCGTCGGCCAATGCTCGTCTGGCAATGGGTATGTAGGTGGCCACCGCCCAATACGACAGCATCACGGAGGGAACGATCCATGCCCAGGCGGCGTAGCGGGCGAAGCCGCGCCACGAAAACGTGGAATGACTGGCCAAGAAAAACGGGAAGGCCACCATCAATCCGAACGTTCCGGCCTTGCCCACCCATTGCACGTCGATGCGCTTGGCCCCCAGCGCCGCCAACGCCACGGTCACCACTGATACCAGCAGTTCCCGGAACACCACGATGATGCCCACCCATTTGGGTACCGACCCATCGATGATGATCGCCAGTACTCCGATCCCCAGCAGTAACCGGTCCGCTACGGGATCAAGAATTTTGCCCAGCGTGGAGCCCTGGTGATACCGCCTGGCAATGTATCCGTCCACCCAATCCGAGCCGCCCAACACTCCCAGCAACACGGCTGCGGCACCGCGATTCTCCTTCCCGAAGAGCAACCACAAAAACAGTGGAATACACGCCAACCGCACGAGGGAGATGAGGTTGGGGACCGTGACGATGCGGTCGTCGCCGGTGCGTACTGCCATAGGGGGGATCGTACTCGGCCGGGTCGCGACCGGAGGGAGTCGGGAGGCCGGGCGAGCACTGAAGCGAAGCGGCGGAGCGCAGCCCCAGATTTGCAGCCCAACAAGAATGGGTCACAGGGCCCTTCTGGTCTGGGAAGTTACCCAAATGGACTTGTTTCCCTAACGAGAATTCTGGCCAAACCCGTTCTTGTCACGGTTGAGTGACTGGAGGTGGCGTTTCACCACGATTGGGGATCGGCTCCTTGCTGAGTAAGTCGATGTCGAAAGAACGTGAAACCGATCCGCAGCGCCGTTGTGGGCGCGCTCCTCATCTGGACCACCATGGCCATGGGCGCGGGAGGACGCGCCCAGGCCCAGGTAGGTGGATCGACGCAAGCGCCCGCCAGCCTGCCCGATGCCCAACTCCGGTTGGCCCATACGTCACCGGATCGGGTGCCATTGGATTTGGTGATCGATGGCCGGGCCCGCCTGTTCAACGTGCCGCCCGGAGCCACGTCCGGCTATCTCCCCGTCCTTCCCGGAAAACGCGATCTGGAACTGCGATCGGCCGACTCCGCCCGTCCGTTGGCGTCGGCTCGTCTGGAGATCCAGATGAACAGTGGAGCCCGGGCCACGCTGTTTTCGTTGCGCGCCGGTGCAGTACCGGCCGCAGTTTTGGTGCCCGACATCATCCCGCCCGTCACAGAAAATACTGCGCACGTACGATTCATTCATCTGCGAGATGACCTTCCTGCGTTGTGGGTGGACATCAACAGCACAGCCATTACCGCCCAACCGTTACGAGCCACCGCCTTCACGCCGGTTGCCCCGGGACCCATCACTGTCCACGTTCGAGCGGTGAATGGCGGCCCCGAAATCGTGGCCCCCGCCACCACCGAATTGGGAGTGGGGGGAGCCGTGAGCATGCTGGTGCTCGACGGCGTCAACGGTCAGCTCCAACTGGTGACCGTGACTGATCGTTCCGGTCGCCCGATTGCACCCAGCGTGTCGGCGACGCCGTCCACCACCATGTCGCCCACCGTTGCTGTCACCACGCAAGCTCCGCCTCGGCAAAGCGGTTTACACATCACCGTCGAAAACACCAATGGGGCATCTGCGTCCCACGCTCGCGCT
>JAYVGK010000159.1:0-5141 GCA_043772215.1 Acidimicrobiales bacterium
GTGCGGGGCATGGTGCGATGGGAGGCCATCATCGTGTCGTTGCTGGGTGCGGTGCTGGGCGTGGTGATGGGTATCGGGTACGGGGCGGCCCTGGTGAAGAAGTCCGCCGATTTCCGTCTCGGCATCCCCTGGCCAGTGGTGCCCGTATTGGTGATCTTCGCAGTGGCCATCGGCCTACTGGCCTCGTGGAGAGCTGCATCCCAGGCTGCCAAGCTCGACATGTTGGCCGCCATCGCCACCCAGTAAAGGGTCGGTCTGCCTCCCACTCAAGCGGTCGCGACACCTGGAACGCTGGTCGCGACACCTGGAACACCACCGCGGTGTCGCGACCATCGCGCCCTGTGTCGCGACCACTTCGTGGGCTAGTCCGGATTGGGCTGAGCAGCCTCGTACCCGTCGGGGAGCTCGTAGGAGGCTTCGGCGGCCAAGGCCAACTGTTCGGCGGTGGTGGGTGTCAAGCGCTTACGGACCCGTTTCAGCCTGCCGCCACTGGTAGTGGCGGCATCGGTATCAGCGGGGCGGTCAACCGGAAACAACCGGGGGGTGAGCACCCGCTGGTCGTCGATGGTCCAACCCCGGGGAGGAACGATGCGCTCGGAATGGCGAGCACAGAGCACCGCGGCCCCACCGACCTCAGTGAGTTTGCGGTCAACAGACACCACCAGGTTGCGTACATCGATCACCAGCCGCGCTGCTGCCGGCGCCGCACAACCGGGACGATCACACACCCTGGGCGTCACAGGGCCCGATGGCATGGCCTCAGGGTAGCCCGTGAGGCCCTCACCCCGGAATCGAACCCGCTCAGACCGTTGTCACCACAATGCGATCGGCTCGCACCGAGAGCTGCGGCGATAGTTGGGCGCCCGGGGCCAGGGTGACTGAGGCGCGTACCCACAACACGGCCATCCACATCAGCACCGCCCCCAGCACATGGAGCTGCACCAACTTGGCCGGCACGGCCGTGAACCACTGCACGTATCCCACCGTGCCCTGCACCATCAGCACGCAGAACAACACGGTGAGACGGTGACGCAGCCGTTGCACCCCAGGTGCCACGGCACGGGCTGCCAACCACGCCAACGCCACCGTGCAGGCCACTGTGAGCCATGCCGCCAATGAGTGGACCTTGGCCACATCACGCATGTTGAACCCGAACCGCACCACTTTGCCCGGATCCCCACCATGCGGACCCGAACCCGTGACCACGGTACCGAGCACAATGGTGGTCAGCGCGCTTACGGTTAAGGCCCGGGACCACAGCACGGCACCATGCGACAACACCGGCGTGCGGCCACCCCCCCACCACGTGCCACTGCGACCCGATTCTCCATTGCGATGAAAGATAAGCACACCTACGGCCAGAGCAACGATGGCCAGCAGGAAATGACCCATCACGATCGCTGGCTTGAGTCCCGTGAGTACCACGAAGCCGCCAAGTACGGCATTGCCCATGATGGCCACAATCAACAACCCACCGAGGCGGGGGAGGTCACGCCGGTACGGCACCCGCACCACTGCAGCCAGTGCCGCAATGGCCGCCGCCAACACGCAGAAGTCTGTGACCAGGCGGTTGCCGAACTCGATCCACGCATGCGAACCACTCTGCGGCACAATTTTTCCGCCGTTGCAGGTGGGCCAGTCCGTACAGCCCAACCCGGAGCCGGTGAGCCGTACGGCCGAGCCGGTGATGATGATGAAGGCCAGCAACACCACCGACACCAACGCCAATCGCCGATAAGTACCAACCGATAAGCGCACATAGCGTCCTAACGCCAGCAATCCCAAACCCAACAACCCAATGGTGGCCAGGGGGAACACGGCACTACGCAGCGCTTCGGATTCCCGCCCGATAAATCCCACCAGAAACAGCAGCACCAGTCCGCCGCTCATCCCACCCAGCCACCGACGGGCCCAGACGGTGTCGCGATGCGCAATGCCGCGTACCCAAGCCGCCACCCGCCCCGGCTCGTCGCCCCCGGTGACCCATGCGTTGTCAGCAGCCACCGCAGCCAGACGCCACCGTTGGCCGGGCGAACTCACGATCCGTCACCCCAGAACCGCTGCTCCAGAAACGGGTCGCCGTACATGTGATAGCCGTTGCGCTCCCAGAAGCCTGGCTTGTCGCCGGCCATGAGTTCGATGGAGCGGATCCACTTGGCCGACTTCCACAGATACAGATGCGGCACTAGGGCGCGCAGCGGAAATCCGTGTTGACCCTCCAACGGCTCACCGTTGAACTCGTAGGCCAGCAGGGCCACATTGGGTTCCATGATGTCGGCCAGTGGCAGGTTGGCGGTGTAGCCAAACTCGCAGTGAAACATCACATGGGTGGCCTCACTGCGAATGCCGGCTTCATTCAACAACTCGATGAGCGAGCAGCCCTTCCACCGCGTGTCGAACTTCGACCACTTGGTGACGCAGTGGATGTCGGTAGTGATCTCCACCGATGGGCGGGCCAACACCTGCTCCCAATTCAGACGGAGAGGACGCTCCACCAGGCCGGCCACCGAAATATCCCACTCGGCCAGATCGCCGTACTTCGGTACATCCCCCACATGCAGCACCGGGAAACGGTCCGTGAAGTACTGCCCGGGCGGCAGACGCTTGGGATCGATGCCCCGTTGCGACAGTTCCTTACGGTTCCGATCGAAGAAGCTCACCTGCATACTTTCCCACGACCCCTCCCCGTATCGGTCAACCGGGAAGGCGATGTCGCATAGCGTGCTCTACCGGCCTGAGCGCCGGGAAACTCCCGGTCGACGTTGATGGCCTAGATGCGGAGTGCCGCTATGAACCTCGACGATGTCCGCCTCGGACTCACGTTCGACGATGTCCTCATTGTTCCGGCCCGGTCCGCCGTGCGTAGCCGCTCCGACGTGAGCCTACGGACCCAGATCACCCGCAATGTGAGCCTGGATTTGCCGATTGTGGCGGCCAATATGGACACGGTATGTGAGTGGGAGATGGCCATGGCGCTGGGGCGGCTGGGGGGCATGGGCATGATCCATCGGTTCCTCACCGTGGATCAGCAAGCGGCCCAGATTGCCAAGGTAAAGGGTGAAGGCCTGGCCGTGGGGGCGGCCGTGGGTACCGATCGCGATGCGCTCATCCGGGCCCGGGCCATGGTGGAGGCAGGGGTGGACGTGCTGGTGCTCGACATCGCCCACGGTCACTCCGATCATGCCATCGACACCTGTGTGGCGCTGAAGCGCCAGTTCCCCGGTACGGATCTCATTGCTGGCAACGTGGCCACTCGGTTGGGGGCGCAGGACCTGGTGCGGGCCGGGGCCGATGCCGTGAAGGTGGGGGTGGGTCCCGGTGGCGTATGCACCACCCGCATCGTGGCGGGAGTGGGGGTGCCGCAGTTGACGGCCATCAGTGACTGCTCCGGGTTGGATGTGCCCATCATTGGTGATGGTGGCATCCGGACCAGTGGCGACATTGCCAAGGCCCTGGCCGCTGGGGCCGACACCGTGATGATGGGGTCCATGTTCGCTGGTACCAAGGAGTCTCCGGGGGAGATCGAGCAGTCACCCCATGGTCTGGTGAAACGAGTACGGGGGATGGCCTCGTTCGAGGCGTTGGAGCGTCGGGCCCTGCGCGACGGTACCGAGGTGGACGAGGAGTACTTCGAACAGCGTGCCCCTGAAGGGGTCGAGGGCGTGGTGCCTTACAAGGGCAGTGTGGTGCAGTTGGTGTACAAGCTGATGGCGGGTGTGCGCTCGTCGATGAGTTACGTCAATGCGTCCACGTTGACGGAATTCAAGGCCAATGCCCGCTTCGTCCGCATCACCAATGCCGGCCTCACTGAATCCCACCCCCACGCCACCATCGGCCGCTAACCCTGGCCTCGGCGCCCCGCCCCGCTTCGCCGAGCGGAGCCCACAGTGCGGGCGTCGCAATCCCGCCTCCACTCGATGAAGTGAGGAAAAGGGGTTCAGCCCTTGACCGTGGTGGTGGCCGCAACGGGGGGCAGGCCCACCTCGGCGCGTATGCCGGCGGTGAGGGCCATCACGTCTGGGCCCGGAGTGAGCTTGTCGAGCTGTTCCAAATAGCCCTTGGCCAACTTCGGGTTGTTTTCGTCGCGTAACGAAAGCACCGCAAGAAAGGCGTAGGCGTCGGGATAGGCCGGGTCTTGGCGGATACCTTCCTGCAAGCGACGCTTGGCCCCCGCCAGCAGTGACGGCTTCTGCGCATCGGCCGCCTGCGTGGCCACGATGCGTAGCTGCCAACCCCCATAGGTCCAGGCCTCGGCAATGGTGGGGTCCAGTTTGGTGACCTGGTCGTAGGACTCGATGGCGGTGAGGGGATCGCCAGAGCGGGTGGCGTCCCGGGCCCGGGTGAGCAGATCGGCGATGCGTTTCTGACCGGGAGCCAGGCCGCCCGTGCCACCGGTGATGACCTGTCCGGCTTCGCGTTCCCCCGCTGAGCGGGCCACCAGCACACCCGACCCCACCGCCACTGCCACTACCGCCACGGCGATGAGTGGCCGCCGCCATGTCGGCACCTTGGCCCGATGCACGGTGGCGGTGGCCTCCACCTCGGCCACGCCTCCTTCAATCCGACGGATCACGTCGGCCGCCCGATCGGTGTAGTCGGCCTTCAGTGACTCGTAGTCATCATCGTCGATGTCACCGGCGGCGCGCTCGCGCTCCAAATCGTCGAGTGACCGCAACAGAAAACGGCGCTGCTCTTCCCATTGCCCCAGCTCATCGAGGCGCGTGCCAGATGCGCTCATGAACCACGCTCGTGGCGAAGGGCCCGGTGCACAAGTGCGCGGTCAGCATCAGACGGCGTACGTAAACCCGACGGTCGCCAGCGTCGAAACGCCGCCGCCAATCCGGCTAGCGACAGCACCACCAACACCACCGGCGCAATCCACACGATGGAGCCGATGCCAGAGGCGTCGGGGCGGGTGAGTTGCTCGCGTCCGTACGTGTCCACGATGTACTGCGTGACCTGAGCATCGGTACGCCCAGACTGCACCTGCCGCAATATTTCGGCGTAGATGGTGCGGGCCAATCCCGCCTCTGACTGCTGCACAGAGAGCCCATTGCACACTGGACATTTCACGCGGGACGCAATGGACTGCGCCCTGTCCTCAGCGCTGGGCGGATGGCCAGTACCTCGCGCCGAGAAAC
>JAYVGK010000160.1:0-3825 GCA_043772215.1 Acidimicrobiales bacterium
CTTGGCCAGAAATCGTTGTGCCAGCGCAGGTTGAAACAGGCGTCCCTCGGGAAAGATGATGGCCACCGTGGAGTGATCCAATCCATTGGCAAGCGCGCTTACGGCCATACGGGCTTCGGGCCCGTTGTCCCGAGGGATGAACACGTTGCCCAAACGACCGTAGAGCAAATCGACACCGGGGTCGGCCAGCAATTCGGCCATGATGACGCTGCGTACATGCAAGCCTCGCCGTTGATACAGCAATGATGGCAACGATGCATCCAACAAGCTCACGTGACGGCACAACACAATGGCCGGTGCTGGCTCCAGCGCCGCCTGACCATCGGCGTCGAGATGCACGGTGACGCCCAGCAGACGATGAGCGCGCCGGGCCAGATTTTCCACCGACCAATGCTGTATGCGCTCATGACGACGAATGGACACAGCTGCGTTCAACTGGGTCCCCATACCCGCTGCCACCCAATAGATGGGCGCCAATAAAATCTCGATGCTGTCATTGACCCCGTACTGCACCAAGAACAACACCACTCGCACTGACGGCAACCGCCACCGCAATCGCACAACGTCATACACCGCGGCTGCGGGTAATAGCACCGGAATCAGTATGAGTGCCAGTGCCGTGGCTCCCAACATGGTGGGGATGGTGACGGCCCGGCGCTTCCACCGTGACGCAAACGGTTCGGGCTGGGGGGAGGTGGACATAGGCACCATCATTGTGGCCCGAAGGCTCTTCCGGGTTCCAGCATCCCGCAACCTGCCTGTGTGATGCCGTCCAGTTTCGACACCACCAAGTTGCGGGACGGGAACTCCGTACCTCACCCGACGGACACTCTGCGGCGTGGATGTCGCGAGAATGTGCGCTCACTGTCACAACTTGGTGACAGGTGAGAGGATCACCCACACCAACGCACTGCTCGACTCGTATCCGAAATACTCTTCTGCAATCCTGGGGGTGTGACCGTGGCTTCCACAATCGTGAACGACATTCGAACTCGTGCTGACACTCTGGTGGAGGTACGTGGGGTATCCAAGACATTCGTCCGCAAGGGGGCCAGCACCAGTGCCCTCAATGGGGTCGATCTGTGCATTGGTCGGGGCGAGTTCGTGAGCCTGCTAGGCCCGTCGGGGTGCGGCAAGTCCACGTTGCTGCGCTTGGTGGGTGGGTTATTGGAATCCGACGTTGGCACCGTACTGGTGGACGGCCAACCTCCTGCCGCCAGCCGCCGCCAGAAGCAGTTTGCCCTAGTGCCGCAGTCTCCGGCGTTACTGCCGTGGCTCACCGTGCGCCAGAACGTGGGGTTCCTCACCAAGCTCAACCGGGGCGCCGAAGGTCACCGCACTCCGGATGAGCAAGCGGTCCAATCACTGTTGGCAGCGGTTGGCCTGGACCAGTTTGCTGGCGCCTTTCCGCACGAGTTGTCGGGTGGTATGCAGCAACGCGTCAGTTTGGTGCGCGCCTTTGCCCTCGGTGCCCCCATCTTGTTGATGGATGAACCCTTTGCCGCTTTGGATGAGATCACCCGTGCTCAGATGCGCTATCTCTTACTGGAGTTGTGGGAACGCACCGGCGGAACGGTGTTGTTCGTTACTCATTCGATCCCCGAAGCCATCATCTTGAGTGACAGGGTGGTGGTGATGGCCGCTCGACCGGGACGCATCTCGGCCATCGAGGACATCAAACTTGATCGACCCCGCCGTGATGACATGGAGGACTCAGCGGCCTTCCATGAGCACGTGAGTCGATTGCGGACGCTGTTGCGCGACAGCCATTACGCCGAGGCGCAGCTATGAGCGACACCGCTGTATCCCCCGTTTCCTCCCCTTCCCCGCCATCGGCATCGGTGAAGCCGGGGAACCAAGTGGGACTAGCACCCGATGCTCCGCCACCCCCCGGCAGAGGCGCACGTTCCGGCCTCTTGGCGCTGGCGCCCGTATTTGGAGTGGTGGGATTTCTGCTGCTGTGGCAATTGTTGGTCACCGCGTTGCATATCCCTCGCTATCAGCTTCCCGCGCCATGGAACATCGTGCGTCATCTGGTCTCTGATGCCGGCTTCTACTGGACCAACGGTCGTCGCACGGCGTGGGAAGCATTTTTGGGATTTGGGCTGGCACTGGTGATCGGCGTTGCTGGCGGCGCACTCATGGCTCACTCCCGGTTTGTAGACCGCGCCCTACAGCCATTGGCCGTTCTCATCCAGGTGACGCCGATCATCGCCTACGCCCCCGCCATCGTCATTTGGACCGGGTTCGGGTTGAAGCCTGTACTGATTCTTGCGTCGCTGGTGTGTGTGGTGCCGTTCCTGCTCAACTCCGTCACGGGACTGCGGGCGGTCGACCCCAGCGTGTTGGAGTTGGCCAGATCGGTGGATGCCAGCCGCAGCGAAGTGTTCTGGCGCCTTCGAGTGCCGTCGGCCCTGCCGTATCTGTTTGCCGCCGCCCGCATCTCCGTGGGACTCGCACTGATTGGTGCCGTACTCGGTGAGTTCTTTTCCGGGGTGTCCAAAGGCCTCGGTTTTAGCGTGAGATTTGCACAGTCGCGCAACATCTCCCTACAACTGTGGGGATCAGTGTTCGTACTTGCCCTCATTGGATCGTTGGGCACCGTGGCCATCGGTGCATTGGAACGTCTGTTGTTGCGCTGGCATCCATCGCAACACCCCTAATCCACCCCGCCTCACCCACCCACACCCAGGAGTACGAATGACCACAATCACCCGCAGTCGCCGACGCCGCGTCATGTTCGCCACCGCAACATTGCTCACCCTGGCCGTGGTCACGGCCGGATGTTCCAGTAAGTCGACAGGCACCGACACCACTGCAGTCGCCTCCGACACCACTGCGGTGGTCGGGCCGGACACCACGGTTGCCGTCGACACCACCGCTCCCGGTACCACGGCTGCCAGCGACACCACGCTGGCTGCGGCCACCGCCACCAGTGTCGGCGGCACCGCTTCCACCGCCGTGGCCGTGGCGGCGATGCCATTTGATCAGGCACGCTGCGATGCCAACAAGGCGGTAGGCAAGATCACGTATCTGTCCAGCTTCGACTTCGCCGCCGCCGCCTCGATCGTGGATGTGGTGGTGGCCAAGGAGAAGGGATACTTCAACAAGTTGTGTCTTGACGTTGACCTCAAGCCCAGCTTCTCCACCTCCAATTACCCGCTGGTGGCTGCCGGTAAAGCCCAATTCTCTTCCGCTGGTAACTACACCGAGATCCTCAACTTCTCCAAAGATGGTGCTGCTTTTGTGGCTTTAGCCGACTATGGACACACACCTATCGAGGAATTGTTGGTGAAAGCCGACAGTGGCATCACCACTCTGGCTGGCCTTAAAGGCAAGACCATCGGCGTCAAAGGCGACCTCCCGCCCAGCTTGGTGGCCATGCTGAGCAAGGCGGGCCTCAAGCGTGGAACCGATTACAAGGAAATCCTGCTCGATGGTTTCGACCCGGTGGTGCAGTTGAAGCAGGTGGATGCATTGCCCGTATACAAGTCCAATGAGCCAGGTCAGCTGGACAAAGCTGGTATCAAATACACCGCATTCAATCCCACTGACGACAAGATACCCGGGTCATTTGGATTGCTCTATACGTCCAAGCAGTTCGCCACCGACCATCCCACCGTGGCCCAAGACTTTATCCGGGCAGCATTGAAAGGCATGGAGGACGCCGCTGCTGATCCGCCGGGTGCCGTCACACTGTCACTCAAGCAAATCACTGCCGCCGGCAACCAGAACTTCTTGTCCCAGGAGGGAGAGACGTTCCGCTGGAAGGCCGAGTTGGCCGAAGTGATGAAGGGGACCCCGTCGGGGCCGTTGGGCCTCATC
>JAYVGK010000161.1:0-8606 GCA_043772215.1 Acidimicrobiales bacterium
GTGACGAGTATGGCGTGGCGAGATGGAAGGCCGGTGCCGAGAAGCTGCATTCCTTCGAACTGGCCGAATTGGGTGGTTATCACGAGGGTGTCTCCGGAAAGACGCTTGTGCATCCGCAATGTCATTTCGGCCTGGACACGTTGAGCTGGGCCCGCCATGGTGCACAGGTCACGGGCGTCGATTTCTCCGATACCGCAATCATTGCCGCCCGAACGCTGGCCACCGAGGCAGGCATCACCGCCGAGTTCGTCTGCGGCGAGGTTTATGACGCGTCCGAGCTGCTCGGCGGCCGGACATTCGACATCGTGTACACCGGTTTGGGGGCCATCAATTGGCTTCCCGACATCTATCGGTGGGCCCGCACCATGGCATCACTCGTGGCGCCGGGGGGCACGTTCTATCTCGCCGAATTTCATCCGTACGCATATCAGTTTGCCGTGGGGCCTGCGCCCGAGTTGCGGGTGGAGTACCCGTACTTCCGCCCCCCTGGTGAGCCTGCGGACTGGGGAGAGTTGGCGGATGAAATGGGGAGCTACGGCGCTCCCGGAGCTGTCACCGTTCACAATCGCACGGTTGAGTGGGTGCACACGTTGGGCGACGTGGTGAGTGCCGTCATTGCCGCAGGTTTGCAGATCCAGTTCCTGCACGAGCACCCTCAGACACTGTTCAAACTGTTCCCGTGGCTCACCACCGATGACGGTGGTGACACCTATCTCATGCCGCCAGAGATGCCGTCGATTCCCATGATGTATTCCCTTCTGGCGACCCCCGGCTGACCCCCGTCCCGAGTCGCACTGCGGTCCTACGCAGGCGCTAGCCAGAGCACTCCGAGGGGCGGCAAGTTGAGTTGTACACGGCCCAGTCCGTCGGCCTCCACCCGCCCGGCATTGCCGAATCCGCCGCCGCCGTATTCCACTGCATCGGTGTTAATGATCTCGTTCCACGAACCGGGTCGAGGCAGCGTGAGGTTGTACCCCTGGCGGGCCACCGGAGAGAGGTTCACCACACACACCACCACGCGGGAGTCATCAGACCAACGCGCAAAAGCCAGCACGTTTGCTTGAGCATCGTCGTTGACAATCCAGCCGAAACCCTCCGGGGAGAAGTCGCGCTCGAACAACGCCGGAAAATCATGCTGTGTGATATTCAGCGCGCGTACCAAATCTCTGATGCCGGCATGGGCAGGGTCATCGAGCAGCCCCCAGTCCAGCGTGGCGTCGGCGTTCCACTCTGCCGGCTGCCCCAATTCGGCGCCCATGAACAACAGTTGCTTACCGGGGTGGGCAAACATCCAGGCGTAGAGGGCCCGCAGATTCGCTCGCTTCTGCCAGTCGTCCCCGGGCATCTTGGCCAGCAACGACCCTTTGCCGTGCACCACTTCGTCGTGGCTCAGTGGCAGTACGAAGTTCTCCGTGAAGGCGTAGAGGAGGCCGAAGGTGAGGTCGTTGTGGTGATACTGGCGATGGATGGGATCGAGTTCGAAGTAGCGCAGCGTGTCGTGCATCCAGCCCATGTTCCACTTGAATCCGAACCCCAAACCACCCGCTTCCACCGGACGCGACACCGATGGCCACGCAGTGGACTCCTCCGCCATCATGAGTACACCGGGATGGGCGGCATGCACCACCGTGTTGAGTTCTTTGACGAACTCCACGGCCGCCAGATTCTCCCGACCCCCGTATTGATTGGGGATCCATTCACCTTCTTTGCGGGAATAGTCCAGGTACAACATGGAGGCCACCGCATCTACGCGAAGGCCATCCACATGAAACTCTTCCAGCCAAAACAGGGCGTTGGCCACCAAGAAGTTGCGGACCTCATAACGGCCGTAGTTGAACACCAAGGTGCCCCAATCAGGATGCTCCCCCTGTCTAGGGTCGGAGTGCTCGTACAGCGCAGTGCCGTCGAAGCGGGCCAATGCCCATTCGTCTTTGGGAAAGTGGGCGGGCACCCAGTCCACTATGACGCCGATGTCGTGCTCATGCATGATGTCGACGAAGCTTCGGAAGTCATCAGGTGAGCCGAACCGAGACGTGGGAGCAAAATAGGAGGTGACTTGATAACCCCACGAACCCCCAAAGGGATGCTCGGCCACCGGCATCAACTCCACATGGGTAAATCCCAGATCAGCGCAATAAGCAGCCAATTGATGAGCCATGTCCACATATGAATGCTGACCCCGCCAACTAGCCAAGTGCACTTCGTAAATGGAGATCTGACTTTTCCACGGATTCAACAATCGACGGCCACTGACCCACTCCGAATCCGTCCACACATGACTGGACTCGGTGATGACGCTGGCCGTTTTGGGTGGAACCTCGGTGGCAAAGGCAAACGGATCGGCCTTCTCGTGGGTGACCCCGTTGGCTGCGGTGACGGCAAACTTGTACGAATGACCGATGTGGGCGGCCGGTGCAAAACACGACCAGATACCGGTGGAGTGCACCGGCGTCATGGCATCGGCACCGTGGACGTAGCTGTTCCAGTCGCCGATGACGCTGACCGTACGGGCATCGGGCGCCCACACGGAGAACCATGTGCCGCCGGCGCCAGGATGGGCGCCGAGGTGCCTCCACAACGCATGGTGGCGTCCCTCGTTGAACAGGAACCGGTCCGTTTCGCCCCACAGGGGGTCGTTGTCAGCCACGACGGGCGAGCGTAGTGCGCACAGTCAGGCTGGTGCCCGCCTCAACTCAGTGGCCCCGCGCCAACCACTCCTCGAGGTGCGGTGCCTCGGCCCCGATGGTGGTGGAGTCACCGTGACCGGTATGCACCACGGTCTGGGCCGGTAGCCCCAACAGTTGCTCGCGAATGGACCGGATGATGGTGGGAAAATCACTGTGGCTACGGCCGGTGGCACCCGGCCCACCGCAGAACAGCGTGTCGCCACTGAACAGATGACCCTCCTGCGCAAAGCAGCAACAGCCCGGCGAATGACCGGGTGTGTGCATGACCGCCAACATCTCCCCACCGCCGGACAGCACCATCGAGTTGGTGAGGGCTCGGTCCGGCGTCTCCGTAGGAAACACCACATCCCACAGCATGCGATCGTCAGCGTGCAGATAGATAGGTGCATCCACCACGTCACGCAAGGCCACGGCCGCATTGATGTGATCGTTGTGGCCGTGGGTCAACAGGATGGACCGCACATGTCGACCGTTGACCCCATCCACAATGCGCTGATGATCATGGGCGGCGTCGATGATCATGACCTCTTTCTCGTTTCCCACCAACCACACGTTGTTGGTGACCTCCCACTCGCCGCCATCAAGTGCAAAAATGCCGTCCGTGGTGATGAGTTCGATGCTCACAGCACCACCACCGAACGCAGAACCTCGCCACGCTCCATCTTGTGAAACGCCTCCTCCACGGCATCGAGGGCGATGATCTCACTGACGAATTTGTCCAGCGGTAGGCGACCCTGGAGATGTAGGTCCACCAGCATGGGGAAATCGCGTGATGGCAAACAATCGCCGTACCAACTGGGTTTCAGCGCGCCGCCCCGCCCAAAGAAGTCGATCATGGCAATGTCGGGCATCCGCATCTGGGGCGTTGGCACTCCCACCTGAACCACCGTTCCGGCAAGGTCTCGGGCGAAGAAACACTGCTCGAGAACCTTGGGGTTGCCCACCGCTTCGATGCATACATCAGCGCCGAAACCACCGGTATGGGAGCGCACTCCCTCCACTGCGTCCTGGGTGGACGCATTGACGGTATGGGTGGCTCCGAAATCCTTGGCCCAGGCCAGTTTGCGGTCGTCGAGGTCTACCGCCACGATGGTGGACGCACCAGCCAACAACGCCCCGGCAATGGCGGCATTGCCCACGCCGCCGCAACCGAACACCGCCACCGTGTCGCCGCGCTGGACGTTGCCAGTGAGCATGGCGGCGCCGATACCGGCCATCACCCCACAACCCAGCAACCCCGCCACTGCGGGCGATGCCGCTGGATTCACTGGGGTGCATTGACCGGCGGCTACCAGTGTCTTGTCGGCAAAGGCACCGATACCGAGAGCGGCGGACAACGGCGTGCCGTCCAACATCGTCATCTTCTGGGCGGCGTTGAACGTAGAAAAGCAGAATTGAGGTTTGCCCTTACGACAACTTCGGCACGTGCCACAAACGGCGCGCCAGTTGAGCACCACAAAATCGCCAGGGGCCACACCGGTGACACCTGCGCCCACCGACTCCACAATGCCAGCCGCCTCATGTCCCAACAAGAACGGAAACTCGTCGTTGATGCCCCCTTCGCGGTAGTGCAGATCCGTATGGCACACCCCGCACGCTTGAACCTGGACCACAGCCTCGCCGGGACCGGGGTCTGGGATCACGATGGTCTCCACCGACACCGGGAGCCCCTTGCCCTTGGCCACCACTCCACGAACCTGCTGTGACACGTCTGCCTCCTGAGGCGCTGTGCGGACGACTTGGCGAACCACTTGGTTCCACCGTTCCCACGGGCGCCATCTTGGCCCACGGCATTGGCCTTCGGAACGCTCCGTCGTCGCCCGCGGTCAGCGGAAGTCAGCCAAGTCCGATGTTGTCCCACCCGCATCAAGCGCTTACATTCCTGCCGCAACTTGTCCGACTATCGTCGTAACCCGTGAAGGCGTATCGATCGTTCACTGTCCGCACCCAGCTGCCCGATTCGCTGGCCCGGCTGCATGCCATTGCTACCAATCTGCGGTGGTCCTGGGATGATCGGGCTCGGCGCATGTTCCGGTGGGTTGATCCGGTGCGCTGGGAAGCGGTGGGCCGAGACCCTGTGCGGCTGCTGTCCGAGGTGCCAGCCGCCCGCTTCGCCGAACTCGAAGCGGACCCCGCCTTCATGGCCTTTCTCGACGAAAAGCACGATGACCTCGTCCGGTACCTCGACTCACCGGGCTGGATGCAGCTCAAGGGGGAAACACCGCTACGCACAGTGGCGTACTTCTCCCCGGAGTTCGGTATCTCCGAGGCCCTCCCGCAGTACTCGGGCGGCCTGGGCGTGTTGGCCGGCGATCACCTGAAGGCGGCCAGCGCCCTCGGTATCCCTCTCACCGGGGTGGGGCTGTTCTATCGCCAGGGTTACTTTCGTCAGGGCTTCAACGCGGAAGGCCTGCAGGTGGAGCAGTACCCGGTCCTCGATCCCCATCTCATGGCGCTGGCGCCGGCGGTGGCTGCCGGGGTGGCCGCTGATGGTCCCCAAGCCCACGTGGAAGTCGATCTGGCCGGCACCCTCCTACGGGCTCGGATCTGGTTGGCCAAGGTAGGGCGTATCTCGCTTTATCTCATGGACACCGATATCGACGACAACGACGCTGAAGGGCGCGCCGTCACCGACCGCCTCTACGGAGGCGGCGAAGAAAAGCGAATTCGTCAGGAGATATTGCTTGGCATCGGCGGAGTGCGGGCGCTCCAATTGTTCGGTGTCGAGCAGCAGGTGTTCCATACCAATGAGGGGCATGCCGGGTTCTTGGGTTTGGAACGCATCCGCCAGTTCGTGACCAAGGAAGGCCTGACCATGGCCGAGGCCATTGAGGCCACCCGAGCCGGTGCGTTGTTCACCACCCATACTCCAGTGGCGGCGGGCATCGACCGATTCCCTCGCCAGCTCATGGAGCGGTACTTCAGTGGATGGGCCGATGAGGTGGGCATCAGCTTCGATACGTTCATGAATCTCGGGCATGAGCCGGGTGACGGGCTTGATGCGCCATTCAACATGGCGGTCATGGGTTTGCGGCTGGCCGGGCAGGCCAACGGCGTGTCCAAGTTGCACGGAGCGGTGAGCCGCTCCATGTTTGCCAACCTGTGGCCGGGGGTGCCCACCAACGAAGTCCCCATCGGCTCCGTCACCAACGGCGTACACAACCGCACCTGGACGTCGCTCGGGATGAACGAACTGCTCGAACGCTATGTGTTGCCGGAGTGGCCCGAAGCTGGGCCAGATCGCTGGGCCCATATCGCTGATTGTCCCGATGCCACCCTCTGGAAAGTGCGCGAGGAAAACAGGGCCCGGTTGGTGACATTCACCAGGGAGCGTCTGCGCAGCGCAGCGGAAAGTAGGGGGATGCGTGATTCGGACTTGTCGTGGTGCGATCGAGCCCTTGATCCCAGCGTGCTCACCATTGGCTTCGCTCGCCGTTTCGCCACTTACAAGCGCGCCACTCTTCTGCTGCGCGACCCCGATCGTCTCAAGCGTCTGCTGCTGCATCCGGATCATCCCATGCAGTTCGTGTTTGCCGGCAAGGCCCATCCGGCCGACTCGCCCGGCAAGGAGATCATGCGCCAAATCATCAATTTTTCACTGCAACCCGACGTTCGGCACCGGTTCTCGTTCATCGAGAACTATGACATTGGTGTGGCTCGCTTGATGTATCAAGGCGCCGACGTGTGGCTCAACAATCCCCGTCGGCCCATGGAAGCGTGCGGTACTTCGGGGGAGAAGGCGACACTCAACGGGTCGCTCAACCTCTCCATTCTCGATGGATGGTGGGACGAGTTGTACGAGCCTGCCGCCAACGGTGCCCCTGCCAACGGGTGGGCCATTCCTTCTGCTGAAGGTCTGGGTGATGACGATCACCGTGACTCGGTGGAGTCCAATGCGCTGTTCGAGTTGTTGGAGCGCGAGGTGGCCCCACTGTTCTACGACCGACCCGATTCTTCACTGCCACGCCGATGGGTGTTCAAGGTGAAAACGTCGTTGGCCACGCTTGGTTACGGCGTAGGCGCCAGCCGTATGGTGAAGGACTACACCACCGGTTATTACGAGCCAGCCGCCCGTCGGGCCGATGCCCTGGCCGGAGACGGTTCACGGTCGGCCATCAAGGCTCTGGCGGCCTGGAAGGACACCGTGCGGGCGGCATGGCCCGGTGTGGCCGTCTCCGAAGTACAACTCAAGCATGCCCATGGGACGGACGGCGAAGCTTCTGACGTGGGCGCCGCGCAAACGGTGACGGCTGCGGTGTCGTTGGGCACGCTGAACGCCACTGACGTCCAAGTCCAGTTGATCCATGGGGTGGTGGGGCTCAACGACGAACTCGATGATGAGATGTCTATGGAGATGACGCCCGACGGATCAGGTCGGTACGAGGCATCCTTCGCCCCTTCCAAAGCGGGCCGTTACGGGTTCACCGTCCGGGTGGTACCTCATCACCTGGCCCTCGGCTCGTGGGCCGAGGTAGGAGTGCACACCGTCGTGTGACGACGAACGTCTCTGTCACACGTCGAGTGGAGCAGGAACTGCGCTCACCGCGACCTGAACTCCGCTCGATGATCTGCGATGAGCGCCTTCAGCGACCGGTGAACTCTGCCTTCCCGGCGCCTTGGGCCAAGAAACTCTTGATACCGATACCGGCATCGTCGGTGCGAAACGATGCCACGAACAAGTCCTGTTCCAGTGTGAGCCCGGACGCCAGAGCACCATCGAGCCCACCATCTATGGCACGCTTGGCAAAGGCCTGCGACGTGAGTGCCCCCTTGGCAAATTCGGCGGCCCATGCCAAAGCACTGGTGAGTAGGTCGGCCGCTGGCACCACCCGGTCGGCCAGGCCAATTCGTAGCGCCTCCTCGGCGTCCACCGGGCGACCCGACAGCACGATGTCTTTGGCTCGGCTCGGACCCACCAACCGGGCCAAGCGCTGTGTGCCCCCAGCACCGGGAATGATTCCCAATAAGATTTCGGGTTGGCCGAACTTGGCATTGTCGGCCGCCATCCGCAGATCACAGGCCATGGCCAACTCGCATCCACCTCCCAACGCGAATCCGGTGACCGCAGCAATCGACACCCGAGGCAGCGCCTCCAGCGCATCGAAGGCCCTACGCAAACCTCCACCGATGATGCGGGCCTCATCCGCCCCACCGAAGCGGGCGATGTCGGCACCTGCGGCGAACATGCGCTCGCCACCGTAAACGACGACGGCGCCCGGCAGATCGGCCGACAACTCATCCACACATTCCAACAGGTGCTGCGCCAATTCGGGCGAGATGGCATTGACCTTCGGGCGATCCAGTCGCAACAACGCCACCCCGTTGTCGTGGCGTTCAATACGCACGTACCGCTCGGATGGGGTGGAGGTGTCAGCCATGTATCCACGCTACCCATGTAAGAGGCGGTCAGGAAAGCTTCGCGAGCTGCGCGGCAGCACTACGTGGATCCATCGATCGTGTGGCCACGGCGTCGCTGAGCCGAGCAAACTCCGAGCCTCTGCACAGTTCCTCAGCGCGCTGCGCCATGAGGTGATGAACGAGAGCATGCAAGTGCTGGCGGTCCCGATCCGAACGTCGTTGGTGCAGCAGTCCGGAGCCAGCGAGGAAGCGTTGATGATCACCAACCGCTGACCACACCTCAGCCACTCCGTCACCGTTCGAAGCCACCGTGCACAACACTGGGGACGACCACGACCCCGGAGCATGGGCAGACAAATCTTGGGCGGCCCGCAGATCCGCTTCGGTCTGTGCCGCACCGGGACGATCAGCCTTGTTCACCACGAAGATGTCGGCGATCTCGATGAGACCGGCCTTCACTGCCTGGATGCCGTCGCCCCAACCGGGGTTCACCACCACAACCGTGGTGTCGGCGGCCGCTGCGATGTCCACCTCAATCTGCCCCACTCCCACCGTCTCCAA
>JAYVGK010000162.1:0-2230 GCA_043772215.1 Acidimicrobiales bacterium
GTTCTTACCGTAGGTGTACTTACGGGTGCGGGTCGCGGGTTTTGTGCCGGCATGGACCTGAAGGCGTTCGCCACCACCGGACCGCCGCTGGGGTTCGACAAGTTCATCCGTCATGGTTCCGTGAAGCCCCTCATAGCCGCCATCGAAGGGTTCTGTTTGGCAGGGGGCCTTGAGGTGGCACTCACGTGTGATTTGTTGGTGGCTGCTGAAAACGTGAAGTTCGGTATCCCCGAGGCAGGCGTGGGGTTGTTCGCCGCTGGTGGCGCATTGCTGCGACTACCGGCCCGGGTGGGCTACGGCGTGGCCATGGAGATGGCCCTCACCGCCGATCCCATCAGTGCTCAGCAGGCTTTGGCCACGGGCTTGGTGTCACGGTTGTCGCCAAAGGGTGGAGCACTTGATGCGGCACTGGAGTTGGCCGAGCGGATTGCCCGCAATGCTCCCCTGTCGGTGGCTGCCTCGAAAAAGGTGCTGCGTGATACCAAGGGTCTCACCGATGTTGCGTTCTGGGACATGCAGGCGCCAGTGATCCGAGAGGTGTTCGTGTCTGACGATGCCAAGGAGGGTCCTCGGGCATTTGCCGAGAAGCGAGCCCCCAAGTGGACGGGCACCTAGCCGCTGCCCGGACGGTCTGGACCTCCTGCAGGTATGTTGACGTCCAGCAGTAGCCAGTAGCCAGTAGCCAGTAGCAGGTCAGCGTGTTGCCATGTTCCCGTAGTGAGGCCAGGCACTCGCATGCCCGGGCTTACGCGGGTGACACCACTCGCCCAGCCATCACGGCGTTGTCCGTCACCTGCACACCATCCACCCGGATGGGGATGCCATTGACCAGTACGTGGGTGACACCGATGGGCGCATCGGCGGTGAGGCGCTCCGCATCGGCGGGAAAGTCACGGACTCGGCGGGTGGGGCCGGGTCCGACGGTGGCGGGATCGAACACCACGAGGTCAGCAAAGGCACCGGTACGCACATAGCCACGATCGGCCAGGCCCAGAATGTCGGCCTGCTGACCGGACAGTTTGCGCACGGCCTGCTCCACCGACAGGGCGCCACGCTGGCGTACCCAGTTACCCAGCAGATCGGTGGCCTGTGGGGCATCGCAAATTTGTCCCACGTGGGCGCCGGCATCGGACAATCCCAGCGTGAGATGGTCCTGGGCCAACAGGTGGCGGATACCGTCTTCGTCATCGTTGGCCAGCACCACGGTGAAGCGAGTGGTGAGGTTGTCGTCGATGGCAAGCGCACACATCACATCGAGCGAGTGCACGCCTTGCTCCTCGGCCAGATCGCTCACCATGCGGCCCATGAGATCCGGATGGGTGCTGGACTCACCCACGATGAACGTGTCCCATCGAGGTGGCAACTTGCCGGCGTCCAAAGCCACCACTGCCTGCGCCCGCCATGAGGGATCGGCGTAGCGCTCCAAACGCACGCTCACCGGCTCGGCCATCAGTGCGGCAAAGGGCGCCGACACGTTGAACGAGAACGGCTCGGCCATGGTTACCTGGAACACCACCGGACGCGGCGTCATCTGCGGCCATACGTCAGCACCGTTTGCACATTCCGCAGCGTTGAGCTTGGACAGGTACATATGGCTGCCATTGGGATTGGTCAGCAGTGCCGTATAGGTGAACGGTCTACCGATACGTCGCTGAAGTTCGTACATGGCGGCGGTGGACATGTGCTCACTGCCCAAGGTGAGCGCAGCAATGCCTCTACCGGCATCACGCAACATCTCCAACAGTGCTTCCAGTTCTTCCTGGTGGGCGTAGCGAGACGGAATGGGACGACCGTCGGCTCCCTGATGAGTGGGCAGCATGCTGGTGGCAATGCCGATGGCGCCGGCATCCATGGCTTCAGAAACCATTGCGCGCATACGATCTATTTCATCGGGGGTGGCGGCACGTTCACTGGCGGCGTCGCCCATGGCATAGATGCGTAGTGCGGTATGGCCGATGTAGCACCCGAAGTTGAGCCCGACGCCGCGCCGCCGGATGGTGTCGAGATACTCCGGGAAGGTCTCGAACTCCCACACGATGCCGGCCTCCAGAGACGCCACGTTCATGTCCTCCACCTTCTCCAAGGTGCGGGCAATGAGGCCCCGATCCTGGGGTCGGCATGGAGCAATACTGAACCCGCAGTTGCCCGCAATCACCGTGGTGACTCCGTGGAAGCACGATGGGGTGAGGGCACGGTCCCAGAACACCTGTGCGTCGTAGTGGGTGTGGAT
>JAYVGK010000163.1:0-13862 GCA_043772215.1 Acidimicrobiales bacterium
GCAACATCGACCGCCAAAGGGCTCGACGACTCCTATCTTGCAGCCAAGTGCGCCACCGCTCGCTTCTACATGGAGCAGATCCTGCCCACCATCAATGGGTTGGTGGCACAGGTACAAGGCACTGCCGGCCCGCTCTACTCGGTACCCCACACCATGCTGGCCAGCCGCTGAAAGTGGGAAGCATTCTCATCGGCCACCGCTGAGGCCCGTTACCGCCCTGCGGGCCGCATGGAAAGCCTTGAATGCAAACGCGTTGATGGCCAGCCCTATGCACATACCAAGCAAGCCTTGGATCAGCCGTTTAGACATCGCCGAGCTGAACAACTGCAGGCAGGCCACCGCCAGATAGAACCCAGCAATAGCTCGGGCAATACCAAACGCCAATGCTGCATTGGTCCCCTTGCTCATCACCCACAGCACCCACCAGCCAACAGCGATGGCCACAGAGATCACCAGCGCCACCACCGCGAACACCGATATGGCCGCCGTGGCCGTCGCCCTCACGGGTTCAGTCTGCAGGGCAGTCCCTTCAGTCACCTGCGAGACGTGCGCCACCTTTACCGCCAATGTCGACAACGCCAGCACCAGGAGCGCACCCAGTGCCAACACCACGGTGTTCAAAATGGCCATCACAAGGAGCCAGGTTTGGCCCGATTGAAACGCCGCTGCCCTGGTCGGCCCCTCGACCGAACCACCTGCGATTCGGTCATCCAATCGACGGCCATCCATCACCAAGCGGCCTTGGGCGTCAAGGCCCAGCCCATCGGCACGCGGGGTGCTACGGCGTACTCCGGCCTTGGCCACCTCACCGACTTGGGGGCCACTGGCGGCGAAGTTCACATGGCCCCCCACCATCGGGGTGCCGTCGTGGTCCACGTCAAACAGGTACCCGGTACCACTACGAGTCATACGGACGATGAGACGGCTCCCGTCCGGAGCCATGCCGAACACACCCGTGCGCAACAACTCCATATCGGTGATCTGCGTGAGGAGGTCACCCCCAAAGGCGACATCTACGGCCCGCATCCCCATGTCCCAAGAGATGACGACCACCTGTACGCCGCTGGCGAAATCGCTGAACTTCTGTTCCGGCATCGCCGTGACTTCGGCTGCATGGCTTCCAACCTTTAGTTCACCAGCTTCTCTCGTCCCTCCCAGAACGGCTCGCGCAGCTTGAACTTTTGCAACTTGCCGGTGGCGGTACGAGACAGTTCGGTGCGGACATCCACGCTGGTGGGGCATTTGAAGTGGGCGATCTTGGACCGGCAGAACGCAATGAGCTCCTGTTCAGTGGCGGTGGCCCCCTCGCGTAGTACCACCAAGCCCTTCACCGTCTCTCCCCATTTCTCGTGGGGAACGCCGATCACCGCACACTCGGCCACGGCTGGGTGTTGGAACAAGCAGTCCTCCACCTCGATGGATGACACGTTTTCACCGCCGGAGATGATGACGTCCTTCTTACGATCTGCGATCACGAGATAGGCGCCATCGAGATATCCGCCATCACCGGTATGGAAGTAACCGTCACGAATGGCCTTGGCCGTTTCCTGCGGCTGTTCCCAGTACCCTTCAAACACCACATTGCTACGTGCACATATTTCTCCGTCTTCGGAGATCTGTAGTGACACACCTATGGCCGGCGCGCCAGCCCGGGACAGGAGCCTGGACCGGGCCGCCGCATCGAGATGGTCCCACTCTGCGCGCTTACGGTTCATGGTGAGCAGCGGTGACGTTTCGGTGAGGCCGTAAATTTGAATGAACTCCCACCCCAGCTCAGTCTCCACCTGCTCGATGGTCCTGCTGGGCGGAGGGGCACCAGCCACGACCACCCGAACCAAGAACTTCCCTGGGACGCTTTCACCGGCGGCGCGGCGCTTGGCCGCAGCATCGAGAACCGCCGACACCACAGCCGGTGCGGCGCACATGAAGTTCACTCCGTGGCGGGCCACCCGGCTGAGAATGTCCTCGCCGTCCACTTTGCGCAACACGATATGGGTGCCCCCCATGCCGGTCACTGCGTACGTTTGCCCCCACCCGTTGCAATGGAACATGGGCAATGTGTGCAGATATACGTCGCGATCGCTCACACTGGAGTGCCAGCCGAAGGTAGTGGCGTTGGTCCACGCGTTGCGATGGGTGATCTGCACCCCTTTGGGCCGTGCCGTGGTGCCGGACGTGTAGTTGACCGTGGCGGTGGCATCCTCATCGGGGGCCCACGGTGTGGGCTCAGGTGATCCGTCGAGCAGTTCGGCGAAGAGGGCGGCGTCGCTGCTGCCGTCCAGGATGAACTTGTGTTCTACTTCGATGTCTTTGACGACGTCTGCCTGATCGGGGTCCACCAACAACACCCGGGCGCCCGAGTGCTTGATGATGTAGGCGATCTCCTCGGTGTTGAGACGGAAGTTGATAGGGACCAGCACCCGCCCGTAGCGAGAGGTGCCCCAGAACGAAATGAGGAACTTGGCCGAGTTGGGGCTCACGATGGCCACCCGGTCTCCCACCCCGATACCGATGTCCTCGAACCGGCGGGCCATGTTGCGGACCCGGCGTTCCATGGAGGCATACGTGATGGATCCCAGCCCGCCCACCGCCCCCGGTTCATCCACCACGGCGATGCGATCGCCGTACACATTCGCAGCACGATCCAAGAAGTCCCCGACGCTGAATGGCACCTTCATTTTGGCTCCCCTGCGGTGAGTGCGAATGGGCCGCTCAGGCCGCCGCCAATCATGACCCACCCGCCGACTGCTGGACGAACCGACCTTCCCGCCCCACGAACCGGTAGCAAAACTCGTCAGGGGCGAGGCAATTCTGCGACGAGAACGGACGGCGGCCCTCGGAATTTTGCGACGGCCCCAACTCGAAGCAAAAGTACGTCGCCCGCCGCGAATTCTGCGACGAGAACGATGTCTGTCGCAAAATCGGGGTGGCGGGGACAGGCAGGTCAGACGCTGATGTCTGGTTCTCCGAGGATGTCGGGGGCTGGCTCGAAGGACACGGTGACTTCCCGTTGGGTGTCACCACGGACCACCCCGAGTACCACCGATGACTTGGTAGAGGACAGCGCCTGCTGCAGGTCGGACGGCTCAACCAGGTCCGACCCGTCGGCCTTCACCAGCAGATCACCGGCGCTCAATCCGGCCGTTTCGGCCACGGAGCCCGGAGCAACCCCTCGGACAAGCAACCCGGGTCGAGCATCCAAGCCTACCGAGGACCGCAGGTGCGCAGCCACAGCCCCACTGGCCAGCACCACTCCGAGGGTATAGCGGCGTACCGACCGGCCCGCCACCAATTCCTCCACTAGGGCTCGCAGCGCCACATCGCCCGGTCGGGCCAGCGAGAACCCGCTGCCCTCGCGACGGGTGGTGATGGCCACCAAGCGGCCGTCCACATCCACCACTGGACCACCGGATGAACCCTTGGCCAGCGGCGCACTGTGTTCGATGGCGCCCGAAATTCTCTGACGGGTAGGACCATGAAACGATCGACCGACACTGCTGACCAAACCGAAGCTCACCCGCAGGTCTCCTCCGCCGCGGGCCACGGCAAACACCACGGCACCCACACCAGGGGTGGCGTCGGCCCATTGCAATGCAGGTGCCTCCAGGGTAGGGACGGACAACACGGCCAAATCGCCGTCGGCGTCCATTCCGATGACGGTGCCCTGGACGACGCGACCGTCCTCGAATGACACCGAGGTGGTGCGGTCGCGGAGGTGATGGGAATTGGTGAGCACCCGATCGGGGGCGATCACTACTCCGGTGCCACGACCACCGGCACCGATGGAAACCACCGAGGCACCCAAGCGGGTGGCCAGCGTGGTGCCGGTGTCGGAGAGGGCGGAGAGAACAGCAGCTGATGAGGTTTCGGTGGACATAGGAAACTCCCGGGCTCGTTGGAATCGAATTACGTAATTACACCCTAGTACCACGGGGCCACAAACCAGCCGCTTGGTAGATGGCATCGACTGCGGTCATGGTGGCGATGCTGTCTGCGCCACCGGTGAGCGGCGGCTGTCCCCCTTCCACCGCCGCCACGAAGGCCCGCAGTTGGTGTTCGTAAGTGGAGGAATGCTCCACGTCTTCGGTGCGCGACTCACCACCAACCACCACGGTGAGCGAACTGCCCATCTGGGGGGCCAGTGGATTCACCACATGCAGCGATCCGCCAGACCCGCGAACGTCCAACGTGGCGCCCATGGGTCCACCCGGCTGCATGGACGAATGGACGTGAGCAGTAACGCTCGAGCCGCCACGCCCTGCAAAGCGCAGATCGGCGTCCATCTGCAGATCCAACCCGGGCGGGTCACATACAGCATGCGCGCTTACAACTATGGGTTCGTCTTGCGCCGCCCAGCGCACCCACTGCAGCGGGTACACCCCCAGATCCATGAGCGAACCACCGCCCAGTGACACATCGAATTGGATGGCTCGGTCGGTGAGATGACCAATGGTGAACGACGCCTCCATATGTTCGATGGCGCCCAATTCATTGGTACAAATGGTCCGGATACGCTGCGCCAAGGGGTGGTACTTCCAATGGAAGGCCTCCATCATCACTCGGTCAGCAGCCACACCAGCCGCCACCATCTCGGCGGCCTCAACGGCGTTGGCCGCCAATGGCTTTTCGCACAGCACATGCTTGCCTGCCGCCAACGCCGCCAACGTCCAATGTTGATGCAGCGTGGCCGGGGTACAGACATATACGGCATCCACCACGTCGCTACAACACAACGCCGAATACGAGTCGAGCACAGTGGAAATACCGTGGCGGTCTGCAAACTCCTCAGCGCGCCCACGATCTCGGGCAGCTACTGCGGTCACTTCCACCCCATCCACCAACCGAGCCGGTTCCACCAATGCACCGGGGGCAATGGATGCGGCAGAAAGGATCCCAATTCTCAGCATGATGATCACCCTATGCGCAGGTACTGCTCCAGTAACGAGCGGAAACCCCACTCCCAAACTGCGCCCGAGCCCAATGCGTGCTCGCAGCGAGCGCTGTACGCCAAAGCATGGATTACGCCGGCGCGCACTCTGCTGAGTTCATCGGGAGTGAACGCCATTGGTCGAGCCGCTGCGTAATCGTGTACGAACCCCACAAGATCATCAAGGGTGGGAATCATTGGGTTGGCGACGGTCCAGTTGGTGGAGAAAGCACGGGCCACGCCGCCCACATGAGCCGCTTCGTCACCCGCCGCCAAACTGTCCCAATCGTAGATGGCACTCACCCCATGCAGGCCCATGCGCACGTTCTCGGCCCGCCAGTCCGTATGCACCACGGCGCTGCGATCGCCGAGAGCATCGCCGAGTACATCCAACGCCGCCCACGCCGCATCTTCGATCCAGCCCGCACCGTCGGCGGTGGCCTCGAAGTCGAAGATGGCCGAGTGCGGCAACGGAAACGGTGACCCCTCTTTCACCAGTAGGGCACGGTCGGGCCGCTGCAAACCGGGGTGATCACGCAGCGGATACAAGGCCACCGTCAGCCGATAGAGGTCCCGGGCCAACACCGCGCGCATTGGTCCGGGGCGCACATCGCACTGCTGCCCGTCGAGCAGCATCTCCTCCGCCGTGGCCGTCCCTGAGCCCAGCGGAAATGGCGGGCTGAGAGGTTGTGGTGCCGCCAAACCCGCCGCTGCTGCCAATAGCTGCGCCTGCTGCCCCACCTCGATGGCCGCTCGGGGCACCGATGCCCGGAACACCTTGAGCACCAGCCCCCGCCCATCGTCAGTCCAACATCCCATCACGATGCCCACACTTACCGCCACGAACTCCACCGCTACCACTGCGGCGCCGCTCGATTCCTCGACCCCAGCGATGAGCAGTGCTGCCACCTCTCGCGCATCAGCCACACCGAGGACCTGCTCATGCACCAGTGGCCCGGCGCCGACGACCGGTGGTTGCGTCAGTCCCGCCAGTACGGCATCCACAGGTAATTGCATGGCCCATAGATGGTGACACCTCCCCAGGTGGGCAAGACTCACCCCATGGGATTCGAACGAGTTGGAGTAGTGGGCGGCGGGCTGATGGGGTCGGGCATCGCCGAAGTGTGTGCCCGGTCCGGGCTCGACACTGTGGTGATCGAAGCCGATGCTGTTGGCGCGCAACGAGCCCGGGATCGCATCGAGCAGTCGCTCACCAGGGCCGTGTCGGCCGGCAAGCTCGAAGAGTCGCAGCGCCAACGGGCCTTATCGTTTCTCACCATCACGCACGACTTCGATGCCCTCGCCGACCGGCAATTGGTGGTGGAGGCCATTCTGGAGAACGAAGCGGCCAAAACCAGCGTGTTCAAACAACTTGACCTGGTGGTTGCTGATGAGATGGCGGTTCTGGCCTCGAACACATCATCAATTCCCATCATGAAGCTGGCCATGGCCACCAGCCGACCGGCGCAGGTTATTGGTATCCACTTCTTCAACCCGGTGCCGGTGTTGCGCCTGGTGGAGTTGGTGACCTCGTTGCTCACCAGCCCTGAGACCGAGGCGCGCGCCGACGAATTCGCCGCCGGAGTGTTGGGCAAGCGGGTGATCCGCTCCAAGGACCGCGCTGGTTTTATCGTAAACGCCCTGCTCATCCCGTACATTCTGCAGGCCATCCGTATGATGGAGTCCGGCTTCGCCACCGCCGACGACATCGATGCCGGCATGGTCGAGGGGTGTGCCCATCCCATGGGCCCGTTACGGCTGTGTGATCTCATCGGCCTCGACACCACCATGGCGGTGGCCGAGAGTCTGTACGCCGAATTCAAGGAACAGCTCTACGCACCGCCGCCATTGCTGTGCCGCATGGTGGAGGCTGGTCTGCTCGGTCGCAAGACTGGTCGCGGGTTCTACGTGTACAAACGGTGAACAAATCTTTCGCTTTCGCCAGAAAGCTTTTCGTTTCGTAAAGTTGACCGGTATCCTTCGCCGATGTCCGTAACCACTCCCCACTCACTGGATGAGGCACTGTCCGCCCTCGCCGGTCAACCCGACGCTCACGTGCTGGCGGGCGGAACAGATTTCATGGTCGAAGTGAACTATGGGCATCGTCGGCCCACGTCTGTCATTGCGCTCACCAAAGTCTCGGCGTTGCGCTCGTGGAAGGTGGACGGAGCCCACCTGGTGTTGGGTGCCGGCGTCACGTACACCGACATGATCAATCCTGCAATTGCGGTGCCGTTCCCGGCGCTGGCGGCGGCGGCACGCACCGTGGGCTCCCCGCAGATCCGCAACGCTGGAACCATCGGCGGCAATGTGGGTACCGGGTCCCCCGCCGGTGACACCCTGCCGGTGCTGGCGGCACTCGATGCCTTCATCGAACTGCGCAATACCGCGGGGGTAATAAGGAAGGTGGCGTGGTCCGAGTTCTTCATCGGTGTCAAGCGCACCGACCGGCGGCCCGACGAAATCATCACCGCCGTCCATCTCCCCCTGTTCGAGAGCAAGCAGGACTATCTCAAGGTCGGCACCCGCAACGCCATGGTCATCAGCGTGGCCGGGCTGGCCTTGGTGGTGGACTTCGATGGTCACACGGTGCGCTGCGGACTGGGGTCGGTGGGGCCAGTGCCGTTGCGGGCTCGCGATGCGGAGGCGTGGGTGGCGGCCAACATCGACTGGGAGCAACGCACCGTGCCTGACCCGCGTACGTACGAAACGTTCGGAGCCATGGTGGCCGATGCCTCCAAACCCATTGATGACCACCGGTCCACGGCCGAGTATCGCCGCCATGCGGTGGGTGTCATGGCGCAGCGCGCACTCATGAGGATGATCTAAATGACCAGCATGTTTCAGGCTGAATCGGTGTCGTATTCGTTGCGAATCAACGGTGTTGTACGCGATGTGGAAGAGGCATGGTTGGGCGAGAGTCTGTTGCATGTCTTGCGCGAGCGACTGGACTTGCCAGGTGCCAAGAACGCTTGTGAACAGGGCGAGTGTGGATCGTGTTCGGTAATGGTTGATGGGTCGTTGGTGTGCTCGTGTCTGGTGTTGGCGGCCTCGGCGACAAACTCCGACATCACCACGGTGGAAGGGCTGGAGGCTGATGCTCATACTGGGTTGAGCGACGTACAGCAGGCGTTCATCGACGAAGGCGCAGTGCAGTGCGGATTCTGCATCCCCGGCCTCATCATGAGTGTCCATGACCTCCTGGATCGCATCCCCTCGCCATCAGACATCGAGGTACGTGAGGCCATCAGTGGCAACCTGTGTCGCTGTACCGGCTACGGGCGCATCATGGAGGCCGTACGCACTGCTGTTGCCACACGGGCCAATCCCAACGTGGAGGCAACATCGTGAGCACTATCGTGAGCACCGGCCGGGTCATCGGGGTGTCGGTGCCCCGACCCGATGGCATTCCCAAGGTCAAGGGTGAGTTCGAGTTCTCATCAGACCTCTGGGCCGAAGGCATGCTGTGGGCGCAGATCCTACGTTCGCCGCACCCATCTGCGCGCATAGTTTCCATCGACCTGTCGGCGGCCTGGCAGATGCCCGGCGTACGTGCCGTCATAACCCAAGGCGATGTCCCGTCAGCCGATCACTACGGACTGGAACACCAGGATCAGCCGGTTTTCGCATACGACGTGGTGCGGTTCTTCGGCGAGCCCCTGGTGGCCGTGGCCGCCGATCACCCCGAGATTGCTAAGCGTGCATGTGATGCCATCGTGGTCGAGTACGAGGTTCTTGACCCGTTGGTGGATGCCGAGGAGGCGTTGGAAGCGCCTTCCATCCATCCCGACGGAAACGTGTTTCGCCATCTCGTCATCCGCCATGGAGACCAAGATGTGCAAGGTGATGTCCAAGTAGAGGGCACCTACGAAGTGGGCATGCAAGATCAAGCCTTTCTGGGCCCGGAGTCCGGCCTGGCCATCCCCGAGCATGACGGTGGCGGCGTGGACCTCCACATCTCCACGCAGTGGCTGCACTCAGACATGTGGCAGGTGGCGGCTGCGCTCGGATTGCCCGAAGACAAGGTACGTCTTCACTTGGCCGGTGTAGGTGGAGCATTCGGTGCTCGTGAGGATGTCAGCATGCACATACACCTCTGTATGTTGGCCTTACGTACCGGTCGCCCGGTGAAAATCGTGTATTCCCGGCTGGAAAGCTTTCTCGGACATGTTCATCGCCATCCGGCATCCATGTGGTATCGCCATCATGCCAACACCGACGGAACGCTGGTGAGGGTAGAGGCTCGGCTCATGTTCGACGGCGGCGCATATATGTCTTCTTCAGGGGCCGTCATCGCCAATGCTGCCTGCTTTGCCACCGGTCCGTACAACGTGCCAAGCGCGCATATTGATGCGTGGGCCGTCCGTACCAACAATCCCTCGTGCGGAGCCATGCGTGGTTTTGGGGCAGTACAAACGTGTTACGCCCATGAGAGCCAAATGGACAAGTTGGCGGCGGCCCTGCATATTGATCCCCTCGAGCTTCGGCGGCGCAATGTGATCCGTACTGGCGACACCTGTATCACTGGCCAAACGTTGGACGGCAACGCCCCTGTGCTCGAATTACTCAACATGTTGGCGGCCTGGCCCCTTCCTGTTGACACGCGTGCTGATGATGATCAAATGGCTCGCCCGGGAGGCGCCGGCCGCACCGCTGACGCGCAGCATGTTCGCCGTGGTGTGGGCTACGCACTGGGATGGAAGAACCTGGCCTTCTCCGAGGGTTTCGACGACTACTCCATTGCGTCGTGCACAGTCATCGACGGACAGGTGTCAATCAAGAGCGCCTGTGCCGAGGTGGGGCAGGGGTTTGTCACCATTGCCCAGCAGATTGCTCGCACCGTATTGGGGGTTGACACCATTGTGTTGGAGCCCGCAGATACCCAGATCGGATCGGCCGGCTCCACCTCGGCGTCGCGTCAAACATGGATGTCCGGGGGTGCGGTCAACGCCGCCTGCGAGGCAGTACGTGCACGTATCATTGCCAAGGTCTCAGCGTTGCATGGCGTGGCGGTGGATGCTCTGGTACTCAGTGATGGCCGGGTGCGCTCACTCAACGGCGAATTGGATATGGCCTTGGCCGACGTCAGTCTGGGCGAGAAGTTCTATGACCTGGTGCAGTTTCGTCATCGACCCACCACTGCGTTGGACGAACATGGCCAGGGCCAAGCGCATGTGAGTTGGGCCTTCTCCGCCCACCGCGCTGTGGTGGACGTGGACCTGGATCTGGGGCTGGTGAAAGTGGTGCAGATGGCCACTACCCAGGACACCGGCACCATCATCAATCCGTTGCAGGTGGTAGGCCAGATCGAGGGCGGCACCGCCCAAGGGGTGGGCCTGGCGGTGATGGAGGAAATCGTGCTCGACAAGGGACGGGTCCGAAACCCGTCCTTCACCGACTATCTCATCCCCACTGCGCTCGACATGCCCGACGTAGTGGTGGCAGGCCTGGTGACGGACCCCGAACCGGGGGCACCGTTCGGGGCCAAGGGTGTGGGCGAGCCCCCCACCATCTCCTCCACCCCAGCAGTGGCGGCCGCCATCAGAGCTGCCACCGGGCTGGAGTTGCCCCGGGTGCCGGTCCGACCCCAAGACATCGCCCTGGCCCGCCGTTAGTGGGTAGCTGCGAAGCGTCTAGTGAGGCAGCGGGGCGGTGAGGCGGGAGCCGTCGGCGGGGTCGAAGAAGTGCAGGTGGCTGGTATCCACACCAATTTCGATGACATCGCCCGGGCGGACGCGCGAGCGAGCATTGAATGAGGCCACGAAGGTGGCCCCCGCATCGGTGCCGATGGTCTTCAGGTTCTCCTCGTCGTCGGCCTTCTTGTTGCCGTCGGAGAACACCTGCGGCGCATCCACCCCGAAGTGCACCATCACCTCGGAGCCCAGTGCTTCGGTGATGTCCACCTTGGTCTTGAGGATCTGACCGGGTCGAGCAGCCGTGAACGCATTGTCTTCCATGTCCTCGGGGCGAATGCCGAGAACCACCATGCGGCCGTCGCCGTCCACCTTGAGTCCGCGCTGACCGATGAGCTCGTCATCGAGGTGCAACCGCTGATCGCCGAGCAGTACCGCCACGCCATTGGTGTCACGCACCAAGCGGGCCTCGCACAAGTTCATGGGTGGGGACCCAATGAATCCAGCCACGAACAGGTTGGCCGGATTGTCATAGATGAATTGCGGGGTGTCCACCTGTTGCAGCACACCCTTTTTCATCACCGCCACCCGGTCCCCCATGGTCATGGCCTCCACCTGATCGTGGGTGACGTAGAGGGTGGTGACGCCGAGACGCTTTTGGATACGGGCAATTTCAGCGCGGGTTTGTACCCGCATCTTGGCATCGAGGTTGGACAGCGGCTCGTCCATAAGGAACACCTGCGGCTCACGCACGATGGCACGACCCATGGCCACGCGCTGGCGCTGGCCACCAGACAATTGCTTGGGGCGACGATCGAGCAATTCGTCCAGGCCCAGCATGGCCGCTGCTTCTCCCACACGACGGGTGATCTCGTCCTTGGGCATCTTGCGCAATTTGAGGCCGAATCCAATGTTCTCGGCCACGGTCATGTGGGGATAGAGCGCATAGCTCTGGAACACCATGGCGATGTCTCGGTCCTTGGGCGGTACGTCGTTGACCCGTTTGTCACCGATCAGCAACTCGCCGTCCGTGATGTCTTCAAGACCGGCCACCATCCGCAACGCCGTGGTCTTGCCACAACCGGAGGGACCCACCAAAACCAGAAACTCCCCGTCCTGAACGGTGAGGTTGAGATCTTGGACGGCCTCGAAACCGTTGTCGTAGCGCTTGAAGATGTGCTGTAGCTCGACCGATGCCATGGGTGGCTTCCCTCTCAACCAACAACCGCCACTACGAGGTGTGTGACGTGAGGCTCAGGCTAGTCGCTTCGTCAACCACTTAGGATTTCGAGGTGGCTTCCAAGAACAGGCGCACCAAGCGCATCGACATGGCCCGCTACGACGCCATCGTGGCCGACATACGCCTACGTGCGGGGCGGATCACCGAGGCCCGCAGGGCCATCATCACCACGTTGCTGGGCGCCAACGGCCACGTCACTGCCGACGAATTGGCCGCCCAGATCCATCAGCAACTCCCAGAGGTCCATCTGTCCACCGTGTACCGCACCCTCGACACATTGGAGGAGATAGGGGTGGTGGAGCATGTCCATCTCGGTCACGGGCGAGCGGTGTACCACCTCGCCGATGAGTTTCATCATCACCTGGTGTGCGACAACTGCGACAACGTGGTGGAGGTACCCGATTCAGTGTTCAACGAAGTGGGTGTGAAACTGGCGGCCACTTACGGGTTCACCATCCGGCCACACCACTTTGCCGTGGCCGGCCTTTGCCAGTTGTGTTCAGCCTCGGCGTAGTCGCGGCCCCACGCCGGCCGACAGGGCAAACATCGCCGCCGTCAGCAGCACAATGGTGCCACCAGGGGGCCAGCCCACCACCCGCGCCAGCGACAACCCCAGCACCACGGCCAGCATGCCAATGGCCGCTGATCCCACCAGCAGCGCCCGAAACGACGAAGCCCACTGTTGGGCCGCACCCACCGGCATCACCATCAGCGCGCTTACCAACAGCAGACCAACCACCCGCATGGCTGCCACCACGATCACTGCAGTGAGTACCGCCAGCAACAGATTGAGTGCGGCCACCGGAAGGCCAGACACGCGAGCTGCATCCTCGTCGATCAACACGGTGAACAGCGCACCGCCGATCACTGCCAGCAAGGCCACCACACCAACGCTCAGCACCACGATGGTGATGACGTCACGGCGGTCCACCGTGAGGATGGACCCGAACAGATAACTGCTCAGATTGCTGGCACCGGAGCCCGCTCGATTCAGAAGAACCGATCCCATGGCGATGCCTGAGTAGAACACCAGCGCCAACGCCAAATCACCCGACGATCGGGACCGAGCCCGCATCACTTCCACCACCACGGCGCCCACCACGGCCGCAATGAGCGCGGTCCAAATTGGCCACACGCCGGCAAATACACCGGCAGCTACACCGGCAAAGGCAATATGGCCGATGCCATCGCCCAGCAACGACAATCTGCGCTGAACCAAGAACGTACCAATGAGCGGGGCGCAGACGCCGACCGCCACGCCGGCCACCAGGGCCATACGCATGAAGGGTCGGTCGAAGGGGTAGAGGAACGCCAGCAGACCACTCACAGGCCCTCCAACCACAGCGGCAAATCCTCACGGTGAACGCCAAGGGACACGCCAGAACTGGTGAGTTCCGCCGGGGGACCGTCAAAGCGCACCGTCCGCTTCATCACAATGACGCGGTCGAGGGCGTCGGCCACCGCGCCCAACTCGTGGGACACCAACAGCACCGCCGCCTCGTGCCTACGCACCATATGCGTGAGCGACTCTGCGAATTGGTGCTGGGATGCGGCATCCACTCCGGCCACCGGCTCGTCGAGCACCAACAGTTCCGGCCGGGTGACGAGGGCCCGGGCGATGAAGGCGCGCTGCTGTTGACCGCCCGACAGAGAACCAATCGGCGATGATCGATGCTCGGTGAGTGACACCGACTCCAACGCATGGTCCACCTCGGCGCGATCCTCAGGAGTTGATCGCCGCAGCCAGCCTCGCTTGGCCACCCTGCCCGATCCCACCACTTCTTCGACGGTTGCCGTGAGACCCTCGGCCAGCGACGGCCGCTGCGACACATACCCCAGTCGCCAACGGTCCTTCATGTCCGCTGGCGCCGAGCCGAACAACTCCACAGACCCGTTGAGTGGCGTGAGCAACCCGAGGAGGAGACGCAGCAACGTGGATTTACCCGACCCATTCGGACCCACCAGCGCCACGAACTCGCCCTGGCCGATCCGAAGTGAAACGTCTTCTACAACAGTTTCGGTATCGTAGGCGTACGTAAGGTTGATGGCTCGGAGCAGATCT
>JAYVGK010000164.1:0-5069 GCA_043772215.1 Acidimicrobiales bacterium
GTGGACATGAAGGGCCCGGGAGTCGAGGTTCGTCCGCTGCGTCAGATGACCGGAGATGCTGAGTTCAATGAAGTGTTCTTCACGGATGCCCGCATCCCCGATGAAGAGCGTTTGGGCAACGTGGGCGATGGCTGGCGAGTGGCGCTCACCACCTTGATGAACGAGCGGGTGTCCATTGGTGGTGCGGTCATCCCTCGTGGTGGCGGCCAGATTGCCCAAGCCGTGCGTTTGTACCAAGAGTACGAGGGTCGTATGGGCGACGCTCAACGTGGTGCCGCACGCGATCAGCTCATGTCGCTCTGGGTGGCTGCCGAAGCCACTCGGCTCACCAACTTGCGCGCTTCTTCCAATCGAAAGAAGGGCACGCCCGGACCCGAAGGATCCACTGGCAAGTTGGCCTTTGCAGAACTCAATCAGGCCATTTCGGAGTTCTGTATGAATCTCATGGGCGCTGACGCACTGCTCTTCGATGAATACAACCTTCATCGCAGCGGCGCCATGGGTGGCGTCAATCCGCAGTACCAATTCCTCCGAAACCGGGCCAACTCTATTGAGGGCGGTACGTCGGAGGTGATGCGCAATATTCTGGGCGAGCGGGTGCTGGGTCTTCCGGGAGATGTGCGTACCGACAAGGATCGACCCTGGTTGGAAGTACCCCGAAACTAGTAAATGGTTATACGCCTGCCAGGGTCTGCCACTGGGCCATGAGTTCCCCAATGGGGGCCGGACGGGCAAACAGGTACCCCTGGCCATACGGGCAACCGAGTTGCATCAACACGTTCATCTGTTCGGGTGTCTCGATGCCTTCGGCCACTGACATCAAACCAAGTGAAACTGCCATGGCCAGTATCGCCCTCACCAGTGATGAGTCCGAGGACGGATCAAGAGCTCGTACGAAGAGCTGATCGATCTTGATGAGATCAAGCGGAAAACCGTGGGCGGCAGCCACTGACGAGTAACCGGTACCGAAGTCATCGAGGGCCAGACGAACCCCCAATGCCCGGAGTTGCTCGACGTTGGCGAAGAGCATCTCCGAGGTGGCAAGGGCCGTTTTTTCGGTTATTTCGAGCACCAATCGACTCGGATGCAGCCCCGTAGTCTCCGTCACCTGTTGCACCAGCGACGCAAATTCTGGGTCAGCGATTTGGCGGGGCGACACGTTCACATGCAGCTCCAGCGGTGAGCCGGCAGGACTCAGTACCGGAGCCACCTCACTACAAGCTCGGTTCAAGGTCCATTGCCCGATGGCAACGATGAGACCGCTCTCTTCGGCCAAGGGTATGAATCGATCGGGCCCCAATGGGCCCAGCTCGGCGTGCTCCCATCGCAGCAACGCCTCGACGGCCACCACCGAACTCGATGCCAGTTCCACAATGGGTTGATAGGCCACGCTGAGTTGCTCGAGGCTCATGGCGGACCTGAGGCCACTGATGATATGCAGGCGCTCGCGAGCAGAGTCGTCCATCCCTGACTCGAACACCATGTGTCGACCCTTGCCGCCATGTTTGGCGGCGTACATGGCCACGTCGGCATTGCGTACCAACTCTTCGATAGGTACGCCCTGAGCGGCGTTGGCGATACCGATGCTGCACCGCACTTCAACATCGCGTCCGGCCACGCGTATTGGAGAGCTGATGGCATCCAATACCCGTTCTGCCGTTTCCCTGGCGCTTCGTCCGGTCGAACTCACGCCGAGCACGATGGCGAACTCGTCGCCACCGAGGCGCGCCACCAGATCTCCTTCCCGTACTGCTGAACGCAATCTGTCGGCCACCATAACCAACACTTCGTCGCCGGCGGCGTGGCCGAGGCTGTCGTTGATGGTCTTGAAATCGTCGAGGTCAATCAGCAGCACGGCGCGTTCGCCATGATCGGGGCGTTCCAACACCGACGACAGCAGAGTCCGGTTGGCCAGACCAGTGAGCGCATCATGAGTTGCTTGGTGCCGGAGTTCTTCTTCCATGCGCGTAAGCGCTCCTAAGGAACGCTCCAACTGGCTGTTCTCCAACCCAATGGCGACCTGCGAAGCCAGCAACGAAAACAACCGTCTGTCCTGCTCATTGAAACCGATGATGCCATCGCTGCGGTCGGCCACGATGAACAGCCCGATGAGTTCGGTTTCGTTACGCAGCGCCGCCACCATGGCATTGAGGGCGCCAACCTGCTCCAGCAGAGCCTTGCTCTCAGGTGAACTGTGCCGATTCCGATGGATCAGGACAGCTTCATGGCCAGTAGGGATCCAGGCTGGTGCTGTGTCCACGTTGGGAGCAGCATCTGTGCCGAACTCGGCGGTGGACCCGATGGTGAAGCGAAGCCACGTGTTGGAGTCAGGTCGGCGCACCAATACGGCTGCATACTCGGACCGGAAACTGGTCCGGGCCCTGTCCAAGAGGTTTTCCAATGCCCGTTCGGCATCGGGAGTCCGGTGAATGGCCTGCGCTGTTTCGTAGAGAAATTCGACGTTGGTACGAAGCGTGTATTCCTTGACCAGCAGTCGACTGAACACGTAAATGAGCAAGAGTGGCACCGTCGCCACTGCCGACAATAACGGCACAGCCCCCAACACAATGGCCACCAATACCCCCATCGCAGCCACGGCCACGGCGTTGAGTTCGGTGAACAGTGCCATCCGAGGAGCGTCTCGTATCAACCAGCGGCGCTCCGCAATGGACCGTACCATCGCCACCAACACCGATTGGATGGGGGCAGTTGCTGCGGCGCTGACCAACAGGGCAATCCACAGCGCCGAAGAGCGCGCCGAGCGATCATTGCCGGCCAGCGCTCTCGTGATCATCACCGCAATGCTCGACGTGAACGCCGTCGATGCCAAGTTGAACGTGATGCGTATTGGATTCGCCGCACGGATGGCGTAGGTGATGAGCAGTCCCAACATCTGAGCGATGAGAAACTCCGGCACTCGCAGGAACGCCAAGCCAAGCACCAAGGTGATTTCACCAAAGGAGAATGTTTGTGCATCCGCCCGATAACGCACCGAGAACATGCACAACTCCGCCAAAGAGGCAATCGGGATGAGGACCCACCACGGCGCACCGTAGGGGGCTGGGAGCAGCGACTCGGGACGAGCGGACACCCGGATGGCGACCGCGGTGGCTGCAGCGATGAGCAGTGCATTGAACGCCCAGATGGGCGCCGTCGTAGGGCGTTTACTCATAGAGGTGTACTTCGGGTGTTCTGTAGTTCTGTGGTTATCGGTCGGTTGAGTGATGACCTTGAAAGGGGGTCGAGTGTTGCGGGCGATGAAACTCAACCGAAGTGGCGTATCCCGTAAGGGCCTACCACTTGGGTTGAGGATACGCGAGAGGGCTTAGCTGCCCCAGCCGGTGGACTGCGGAATGAGGTCGGGATCAATAACTACGGTCTTGTCCAAGACGATGATCGGGGGCTCAACGCGAGTACCCCAATCAGTGGAGGCCGATGCACCTCCAGCCGCTGTACCGATGCCAGCGACGGTAATGGCGGTGACGGCGATGCCAGCCGCGAAACGAGCGAAACGACAAGGCTTTTGCGATGTTCCATGCTTCTGCCGCTTGCCCATGATGGTCCTCTTTCTGATCCGCCGGGAGTCAAAGGGTGTATCTCCGACCACGGAGAGTGTTCACTGCGATAGGTGCGCCGTCAACATTCGGACGTAGGTTCTTTCCATGAATGAATCATTTGCACTACTTGCCGAATCCGATTGTGCGCGTTGATGAAAGCAATGACTTGTCGCTCATGAGTGAGTTGTGAATCGGGAGCGACTCGTGAGAGACAATGAACCCATGAGTATCGCCGAGAGCACAGCAGTGGCATTCATCGGAATGGGCGTGATGGGTTCACCCATGGCCCGTCATCTCGCCGCCGCTGGCCACCGGGTCACCATCTACAACCGCACCACGGCCACTGCCCAGGCATGGGTAGAGGCCAATGGGGGATCGGCGGCAGCTTCACCTGCGGAGGCTGCTGCTGGCAAGGACGTCGTGTTCATGTGCGTGGGCAACGATGAGGATGTACGGGCCGTGACCTTGGGTTCCGAAGGCACCCTGGCTGGGATGGCTTCAGGCTCGGTACTGGTGGATCACACCACGGCATCGGCCACGGTGGCCCGTGAATTGTCGACATGCGCGTCTGGTCTCGGTATCGGTTTTGTGGATGCGCCGGTGTCGGGCGGTCAGGCCGGAGCAGAGCGTGGCTCACTCACCGTGATGTGCGGCGGTGACCCGGACACGTTTGCGCGTGTGCTGCCCCTCTTGTCGGTGTACGCCAAGGTAGTGACCCTTATGGGTCCTTCGGGTTCAGGGCAGTTGACCAAGATGGTGAACCAGATCTGCATTGCTGGTGTGGTGCAGGGCTTAGCCGAGGGTGTGCATTTCGCCCAGCGGGCTGGGTTGGATGCCGATGCTGTGTTTGCTGCCATCGGGCAAGGGGCGGCGCAGTCGTGGCAGATGGACAATAGGGCCGCCACTATGGCAGCAGGAGAATTCGACTTTGGCTTTGCGGTGGAATGGATGCGCAAGGACTTGGGCATCTGTCTGGACGAGGCCCGACGTACCGGTGCCACCTTGGCGCTCACTGCTGTGGTGGACCAGTTCTACGCTGACGTGGAGGCAATGGGTGGAAAGCGATGGGACACCTCCAGCTTGGTGGCGCGCCTCACCAGGTGATCAGGTGGTCTCCATCACGCGAAATGACTCCGCCAATCGCCCTTCAGGCAACCCGCCTGTCCGAGCAATTGATGAGTTCCATTCCCGGACGCGATCGGCCATCCCCACGGGGTCGTTGTGCTGACTTTCGTGGCAGCGCAGGGCCGCCAATTTGCGTTCGATTTGATGGGTGGTGTCGATGAATCTGTTCGGGTTTGGACCACCCATGATCCATACCTGCCGGGCAGAGTGCGGCTCAAACCCTTCATCCATCAGTTCCGTGAACGTGAAAGGGTTGCGGGCATCGGGATACACCGCACACATCGTGGCCTCGCCTGCGGCCAAGTGATCCGGATGCGAGGCGTAAACCCGGTCGAAATCACGAGCCGGGGATTGACATAGCACCACGTCGGGGGTGAAGCGCCGGAT
>JAYVGK010000165.1:0-2112 GCA_043772215.1 Acidimicrobiales bacterium
GTTCCATTCGATGAGTTCTGTGACCGCTTCGAAGCCGAAGCACGTGACATAGGGCACACCGTGTCGGCCCGGCCAGTGATGGCGCTGCTCAACGGGGAGGTGCGGCCGCAGATGGTCACCGCCCTGCATCGGCTCAAAGACGAGGGTCTGTTGCTGGGTTTGCTGACCAACAACGTGACGTCCGACGAGGGGCGGGTGGGGACGAGCGGGCGTCAAGAGGTGCTGGCATTGTTCGACGCCATCGTCGAGTCGAGCGTGGTGGGGGTCCGCAAACCCGAGGTTCGATTCTACGAACTGGCCTGCGCCCAACTGTCCATCGACCCTACCGAGGCGGTGTTCCTCGATGATCTGGGGATCAATCTGAAACCGGCGTCGGCCATGGGTATGCGAACCATCAAAGTGGCGGACCCCGACGTTGCTCTGAAAGAACTCGAAGCAATGCTGGGGCTCACGCTGACCTGACCCCAGAGTGGTTACCGCTCGGTGTCCACCACTGGGGGCGGTGTGCCTGCCTCCAGGGTGCCGGAGCTCACCACCACCATACGGCCCGCTCCCTTCACCCCGTCTCGCTGCAATCGGTCGGTGATACGCGTACGTAGCTCCCTGGCCACCGCCCATTGCCGACGCGGGGCCGTTTTGGCCATCACGCGGATGGTGACGCCGTCAGCACCCATCGACTGTACGCCTTGCACCTCGGGCGGCTCCAGCATGTCCGCCTCGAAGGCTTCATCTGTACGCATATTTTCAGCTTCTTGTACCAGCATTGCCAACACCGCCGCGATGTCGTTGTCGTAGCCGATGGTGACATCCACAATGGCCCTACTCCACTCCATGGACTGATTGCCCAGTGCCCGAATGTCACCATTGGGTAGGAACCACACCGTGCCGTCGGCGCTCCGTAACCGGGTCACCCGCAGAGTGAGATCTTCCACCGATCCGCTCACTGCCCCCACCGAGATCACGTCGCCCACGCCGAACTGATCCTCAGCCAGGATGAACAATCCGCTGAGGTAGTCGCGGATGAGGCTCTGGGCTCCCAAACCAATGGCGATACCAGCAATGGATGCCCCTGCCAACAGTGGAATGAGGTTGACTCCCAGTTCGGACAGCACCATCAGTGCGGCCACCACCATCACCACCGCCCGCCACGCATTGGCCACCGCTTCGGCAATAGTGCGGGCTCGCTGCTCCATACGCGCTGATCGGGTCCGCATGGGAGCGCGTAGGCGCAACGCAGCCACCGAACGTCTGAGAACGGTGGCGCCCCATCGACCCAACAGAACCGCCCCGATGACAATGGCCAGTATGCGAAACGGGCCCACCAACACGAATTGACCAGTGCGGGCCGCAAAGTCCGACAACCCGATCTGACGAAGCAACTCATATACGTAACCGCGCTCACCGGTGGTGAAGGGGTTGGTGATGACGGGATCGGCAACACCGGCCAGAGCGCGACCGAAGGGAGTCGTGAGGCCGGGCGAGCACCGAAGCGAAGCGGAGGAGCACAGCCCCAATGTCCCGGCCCAGGTTAAGTCCATGACCGCCCAGATTAACGGCGACCTTCTACAGTCCGGGGATGACCTGGCTACTGACCGGCGGCGCTGGTTACATCGGCCCCCATATCGTCCGTTCGTTTCTCGGGGCCGGCAAGCAGGTGGTGGTGCTCGACAACCTGTCCAACGGCTTTGCCGACAGCGTGGCCGACGGCGTCACCTTGATCGAGGCCGACCTGGCCGACGCTGATGCTGTGCGATCAACCATCAGCGATTTTCACGTGAGCGGTGTGGTGCATCTTGCTGCACTGAAGGCAGCAGGCGAATCGGTGGAGCAGCCATTGCTCTACTACCGACAAAACGTGATGGGCATGTTGATTTTGTTGGAACAGGTGGTGGAGGCCAAGGTGCGCCATGTGGTGTTCTCCTCCAGTGCCGCCACCTATGGCGAAACCAGGGTGGAGTTCCTCAACGAAGAAACGCCCACGATGCCATCCAACCCCTATGGCGAAACCAAACTCATCGGCGAGTGGATGCTGCGTGACGTACAGCGCTGCGCCCCGGTCGATTTCGTGGCACTGCGTTACTTCAATGTGGCGGGGGCCGGCGATCCTGCACT
>JAYVGK010000166.1:0-5009 GCA_043772215.1 Acidimicrobiales bacterium
TGATCGAGGGAGTAGGTCCCCATAAAGATGTCGAGCATCAGCGTTGGCCACCACAACGTCAGCGCGCTGTGTATTTCCATCAGCCAACCGGACCCCCACCGCCCGACCATTCTCCACGTCAACCCCCACCACGCTCGACGCCACGCGCACAATGACACCGAGATGTAGACACCGCTCCAGCAACACATCCGCTATTCGGCGCAGCCCACCTTCCACGTACCAAGCACCACCGCTACGTTCGGCATGCAAGATGGACAGCAGGGCAGCAGGAGCCGATCGGGGATCGGATCCGGCGTAGGTGGCGTAGCGATCGACGAAGTTCACCAGACGGGTGTCAGTGAGATACAACTGGGTCAACGACCGCATGGACCGCCACGGAGCAATAGTGCGTAAGTCGCCGACATGGGTTGCCTGACGAGCCAAAGTGCGCCAGCCCTGCAGCGGCGACTCCAAAAATGGTTGTCGACTGGCGGCCCAGATGGCGGCGGCTCGGTCCAACAGCGCACCCATGCCTGCCCCTTGCCCTGGAGCCATGGAGTCAACGGCAGCAAGAAAGGCAACGCGGTCAGTGCGATGGTCGAACCAAGTGCCGTCTCCGAATCGGTAGCGGGCAATGGGGTCGAGTGGCCGCAGATTCAAGACATCGTGCAATGCGGCGCCACTGGCGGCCAACGTGTCGGCCAACAACTCCGGAAGGGTGAGCAACGATGGTCCCGTGTCAAAGCGGAACCCGTCGCGTTCCAGCAGTCCCAACTTGCCACCCACGCCATCGGCTTGCTCATGCAGCGTGACTCGGTGCCCGGAAGCGGCCAACCGTATGGCCACCGACAGTCCGCCGACCCCGGCTCCGATCACCACCACCTCAGCCATGAATCGAGCGTCCCTTCCACGTCAACCGATTTAGGCGCTTCATTCGCCAGCTTCGTGCTAGCAACCCCACCAGTACTGCAATAGAAAGGGGATGCGCCACCGCATCCACGCTATGCGCCCCAGTTCTACGCGCGCTTATCAGTCTGCCGGCAACCCCGGCACTGTACCCCGCCAGCCCCAGTGTGGCTCGTCGGCGACGGCCGCCCAACACACCGGCCACTGCGGCCACCGGAGGCAGCACGTACAGGCCAGTGAGCAACGCGCCGACAACAGCCGCTGATGTCGGGGAGCCCATGGCCGCCCACAGACTCTTGGTGTACCCATCGCGCAGGTCGGACCACTCTGTGTACATACGACAAGTGGCCAACGCAGTTCCATCCACCATCGCCGTAGGCGATCCGGCCGCCTTCATGGCCCGGGCCAGCCATACGTCTTCCACCACCCGACCCCTCACGCAGCCATGGCCGCCAATATGGCGGTAGGCCGCCGCATCAACCACCAGAAACTGACCATTGGCTGCCGTCATCGACGCCGGTCGCAGACATTCGGCCAGTCGCAACGGCAGAAACGTGAGCCATAACCATTGCAACAGCGGTTGCACCAATCGCTCTGCCACCGTGATGGCCTCTTGACGAGGATAGGGCGACACCAAGGACAGGTGGTGGCGAGTCAAGAGATCAACCCCGGCAACCACGGCGTGGGGCTCGAGCACCACATCGGCATCGAGGAACACCAGCACCTGACCCCTGGCCCCTTCGCCCAACTGCTGACAAGCCCACGGCTTTCCCAGCCATCCGGAAGCCACATCCACTCCACTGATGATCCGCACGCGATGGTCACCCGCCGCCGCTTCACAGACCACGGCACTTGTGCCATCAGTAGACCCATCGTCAAGCACGATGACCTCGAGAGTCACATCACGTTGGCCCAACACCGATCGAATGGTGGGGGCAATACGGTGGGCTTCGTTGCGAGCCGGGATGAGCACGCTCACGAGGTAGGCAACCGCGGGGGCATCCAAGTCGGGTTGACGAAGCAGTCGAGCGTTGAGCCATGTATGCGCACTGAGCAGTGCGGCCCCAGTGGCTGCCGCCACCAGCAATCCGTCATCCATCAAGAACGGGGAGGCGGTGAAGCTGCTCCAGGCTGGCGCTGAGGACTACCGCCCGTGGAGCCTGGAGCACCGGGCCGACCCGGACCCGGAGGACGGGGGGCATTGCGGCGCTCCTGCTGAACTTCGGCGCGCTTACGGTTTTCCTGCATCACCCGTGCCACCACAGGTACCAGTGCCAAGGTGAGCGCCACACCCCCGACCAGAGCCACCCGGGGCCGGCTGAGTCCAAACACCAACGCTCCCATGATGGAAGAGAACCAAATCCAGGCCAGAATCAGCAGTGGCACTCCTTCGGAGCCCACCTCGACCTCCACAAAACGATCCAACAGATACATCATGGCGGCGGCCACCACCGCCCACCCGATGGTGTTGGAGATAGGGATGTCGTTGAGCTTGGGCCATTTGGTGGGCTTCCACACCCAATGGCCGGCCTTCACCATCTGCGGATCCAAGAACAGATCCCACGCCACCAAGATGGTGGTGCCGGTGAACACGGTGTTGCCGATTTTGCGGCCGACCACAAACGCTGGCCACCCCACCATCATCCAGGCCAGTGGCACCACCACCGGAACCCCCAACACGTGCACCCCCAGACTGCGGGTGTAGTTGTAGGAGCCAAACGGAAAACCGGTGGCCGCACCCACTGCTTCCACCAGCAGGCCTCCGCCCACGAGTACCAACAGTGCCATCAACGTGGCCTGGCCCGACTCGCTCAGCGAATGAAGCAGCGCCGCTGCAAACAGCGCCAAGACCGACAATATGGTGACCACCGTACGGCCGTACCCATGGATCAACGGCAGCGCAATTTGGGACAACACACCGATCCCAGCCGCCACCACGGCCAAACGCCGCAGCTCCACCGGGTCCGTGCCCCCTTCCATACGTGTACTGATGGACTGCATAGGTTCTTCTTACACCACCACTCCGCCCACCGTTCCGCTGGTGGCGGTGATGGCGAAGCGGGCGAACATCTCTTCGGCGTACCAACCGGACGTGGTGGTCCGGCGAATGACTTGGCGATGGGTGTCCGTGCCGTAGGCGAATGCATCGAGTGCGGTGGAGTTGTCCCACACGCTGAACGTTGCCTGTAACCCTACGGGCGCCTCGCCGATGCCGATGGCGTAGCGCCGACCGCGTGCATGCGCAGCGGTTACCGCTACGGGGGGCACGGCCGCCCAGAACGTTCGCCACTGCCCTACTTTGATACGGGCTCTGGTCAATGCGGCTACCGGGCCTCCGTCATCTGCGCCCCGTTCGTTGCCATCGAACGGGGTCTGCCCCGACCACGTGCCTTTCCACCGCAACGGCGTGAGATGGGCCGACCATGCCTCATCGGAGATACGGGTCCATCCCCGCATTGTGGGCGACGACCGAATGAAAGCGCGACGCGCCTCCTCGTTGTCCCACACACAAAAAACGCCCCAAGTGGTGGGATCGGCATCGCGCACCGTGAACGTTTGACCGTCTCCGGTACCCAGCAGCTTCCAGAACGCCAACCCCGGGGTCCGCCGTAGGAGCACCCGGTCGACGCCCATACGGCCCATTGCTCCGACAATGCCGAGTCCGTGCACCGTGAACAGATGCATCGAGGCGACCCGCCCGGTGGCTGTTACTGGGCGGCCCATCCACCATCGATCAGCAGAGTTTGACCGGTCATGAACGACGACGCCGACGAACACAAGAACAACAGTGCACCGTCGAGTTCATGAGCGTCGCCGACGCGACCCATTGGGGTTCGTTGGCGCAGATACTTCATGCCGCCTTGGTTTCCGGTGAGCTCGTCGGTGAGCTCGGATCGAAACCACCCTGGGCACAACGCGTTGACCCGCACTTGGCGCCTGGCCCACAGGCAGGCCAACTCCCTCGTGAGGTTGATGAGCGCCCCCTTGGAGGCCGCGTAGCTGGCTTGGGTGAGTCGACCGCTACTGACCATGCCCAACACACTGGCCACATTCACGATGTTGCCCCCGTTGGCCAACATCCAAGCGTTGGCGCACAACTGCGACAGGTGAAACGCGCCGTCGAGGTTGACCGCCATCACCTTGCGCCATTCATCCATGGGCTCGGATTCGGGCGCATGATTCACTGTGGTGCCGGCATTGTTGATGAGTACGTCGACGCGACCGAAGCGTTCCATGGTGGTGAGTACGAGATTGGCGCAGTCGTCGTCACTGGCCACATCGGTGGCCACCGCCACACTGCCCGGCAGGGTTGCCACCAGGTCCTGGAGCCGGTCCATGCGGCGCGCTGCCACCACCACCTGCGCTCCGGCACCGTGGAGTACTTGCGCAAAGCGGTGACCGATACCCGACGATGCACCCGTGAGTAGCACCACCTGGTGGTCGAGGCGAAAGCTGGTGAGGGGGTCCGGCGACAGGGCCACGGCTCAGGCCTTCGTGGGCTGGTCGGGCGCAATGGCTTTGAAGGGCTTCTCCCCGACCGGAGCACCAGCTTGTTTCCATGCGGTGAAGCCACCGTTGAGGTGCGCCACCTTGTCGTGATTGAAACCCATGTCAAGCATGGTGGCCGCAGCCAAGGCCGAACGCCAACCGCTGCCGCAGTACAGCACGAACTGTCGATCCTCGCCAAACACTGGTTTGTAATACGGACTGTCGGGATCTACCCAGAACTCGAGCATGCCTCGAGTGGCATGGAATGCACCGGGGATCATGCCCTCGCGTTCCAATTCACGTGGGTCGCGTAGATCCACGAACGTGACCGTTTCGTTGTCGAGCAGCGCTTGGGCTTCATTGACGCTGAGGCCACGGACCCGGGCCGAGGCCTCGGCCACGAGCTGTTGGGAACCCTTGGTGATCGCCATGCGTTCACAGTACCGGGTCGTGACGCGCCACGACCGGCTGCAGAACGAGGGGGGGTCTGCACGCCGGTCGTGATCTGAGCTCACCCGGGGGAGGTGGGCTGTACCCCATACTTCGGTCAGCTCCAATGCGAGCTTGAGCGATCTCTCCACAATTCGGGGCGAGAGGCCAAAGCTGACGGTTCTTACAGGGTGAGCTTGGATGAC
>JAYVGK010000167.1:0-2294 GCA_043772215.1 Acidimicrobiales bacterium
CACTGCGCCATCGGCAGCCACATACTGGGCCTCCAAGAGAGAATCACGTACCGGACCTTGGCGCAACCGCCGATGTCCGCTGACCCCCGCCGCCAACACTCCGCCCACCGTGGACAAATGCGGTTGCGCCGGGTCCAGCGCGCACAGTTGCCCTTTGGTAGCCAACACCTCGGTCAACTCAGCCACCGTGGTGCCTGCACCGCAACGCACCACCATTTCCTCCGGTTCGAACGCCACCACACCCGTAGGTGCGCGTAGTAGTCGCACGTTGGCGTGCAGAGTGCCGCCGTAGTGCCAATGAGTGCGCCCTCCCTCCACAGCCACGCAATCATCGATGCCTACGGCTTCAGCGAAAGCCAAGGTGGCGCCCGACGGTTGAGCCCGTGTGATCTGCATCAGATCCACGCCCCCTCGGGCACGTTCTGCAATTCGCCGCAGCGCGATCCGGCGGGCAGCACCTTGTGCGGATTGCACATCGCACTGGGATCAAAACTGTGCCGCAGCAGGTCTTGATGGCGCAGATCATCGTCCGAGAACAGCAGCCCCATGTAGTCACGCTTTTCGATACCGATTCCGTGTTCACCTGACAGCACCCCACCCACACTGAGGCACAACTCGATGATGGCATGGCCGGCGCGCTCGACGCGCTCCATCACACCGGGCTCGCGTCGGTCGAATACCAACAACGGATGCAGATTGCCATCACCAGCATGGAACACGTTGAGCACGATGAGATCGCACTCGTCGGCTATTTCCACCACCCGTTTCATCACTTCGGTGAGGCGGGTGCGCGGAACCACGGCGTCGTGCAAGTAATAGTTCGGTTTTATGCTGGCAATGGCCCCGAATGCCGACTTGCGGGCCTTCCACAACAGCGCCCGCTCCCCTGCATCGGCGGCCGTACGTACCGTGGTGGCCCCGTGATCACGACACACCCGGTTGATGAGTACGGCCGCACCATGCACCCCGGCAGATAGACCCTCAACTTCCACCAACAGCACTGCGCCGGCATCTTCCGGCAGGCCTGCGTGGGCAAAACGCTCCACCGCCTTGATGCAGTTGGCATCCATCATTTCCAGTGCCGCTGGCAACAACCCGGCTGCGATGATGGCTGACACGGCATCAGAGGCCGCCGCAATGGTGGCAAAACTGGCCAGCATCGTGGCCACCGCCGGGGGGTCCACCATGAGCCGCACGGCGATGCGGGTGGCCACCCCCATGGTGCCCTCGCTTCCCACGAATGCTCCACGCAGGTCCAGCCCTACTGGGTCGGGTTCCAGCCCACCGAGCATCACCAGGTCACCGTTGGGCAGAGCCACCTCCACGGCCAGTACATGGGCGCTGGTGGTGCCGTGCAACAAACAGTGAGGACCGCCGGCATTGGTGGCGATGTTCCCGCCGATGGAGCACGACTGCTGACTCGAAGGATCGGGTGCATAGTGGATGCCATGCGCGCTGACGATCTTGGTGAGGTCGAGATTGAGTACCCCCGGTTCCACCCAGGCGTAGCGCTCCCCAGCATTCACCTCCAAGACCTTGTTCATCTTGGTGGTGGTGATCACCACCGGTTCATCCAGCGGAATGGCGCCGCCGGCCAACCCCGTACCCGAACCTCGCGGGGTGATGGCCCGACCATGGGCTCGGGCAATTCGGATACAGGCTTGAACCTCCCCGGCCGACACCGGTAGGCACACCACCGCAGGCACACTGGGCGTGGTGGCCGATCCATCTTTGGCATACAGCGCCTTCTCGGCTGCGGTGTTCAGAACCCTCCCTGGAGCCAACGCAGTGCGCAACTCCGCCACCAAGGCGTCGAGTGAGGACCCACCATGCATGAACCCGAGCGTACCCTCAACCCAAATCCACGTGTCGAGTGGAGCTGAGGTTGAGGCAACCGCGATCCCGACTCCACTCGATATGGGGTCGCAGGCTACGCAGGTGGCTGTGGGGGTGGCGGTACGTACACCGGCGGCGAAACCGTGGAGGTGGTCCCCGGGACAGGGACCGGTACGGGCACCGGCGGCGTCACCGGAACTGGTTGCCCTGGAACGGTGGTGGTGGTGGGTGGCGCCACCGGGGGCTGTGGCAGGGGCGCATAGGGCGGCAGCGCCGTGGGTGCAAAGCGGGGATCGGGGACAGTGCCGGGAGTCACGTACCGGAATGACCAGAAGTAGGGAACCCAGCTCTGGGTCATCACCGCCCAGTCATAAAACGACACACCGGTAGACCCTGCATCGCGAGAGCCGGCTAAGAAACCGGCAAATTCATTGATCGTCCTGTCTTTGCCGCCCTCT
>JAYVGK010000168.1:0-7707 GCA_043772215.1 Acidimicrobiales bacterium
AGGTAACCGAGTTGGAAGAAATCATCAACCCGGCCGGCTTTTTCCAGGCTCTGATTCATGCTGGTGTCGTCACCGAGTACCCGCAGATCCGTTTTGAACTCGTCATAGAGGGCGGGAATCTCTGACAAAGCTTTCAACAGACCCGGCTCGTTGCGCTCCATGCCGCAGTAGTCCCACATGATCTTGCCCAGTTCACGATGGAAGTAGTCAACCGAACGGCGACCCTTGATGCCCACGTACTGGCGGAACCGGTCCCGGGCCGCCATCTCGGCTGTTTTGAATGCCTCATGATTGGTGTCCACCGGCTTTTGATTGAGCTGAGGGGCCAGATAATCGCCAATGGTGTACGGCAGTACGAAGTAGCCATCAGCCAAACCCTGCATGAGCGCTGAGGCTCCGAGGCGGTTGGCGCCGTGATCGGAGAAGTTGGCCTCGCCCAGCGCGTACAGACCGGGAACATTGGTCATGAGGTTGTAGTCAACCCACAAACCACCCATGGTGTAATGCGGCGCCGGGTATATGCGCATGGGCTGTTGGAACGGGTCCTCGCCGGTGATGCGCTCGTACATCTCCATGAGGTTGTCGTAGCGCTCGGTGACTTGCGCCTTGCCGAGGCGCTTGAGTGACTCACCAAAATCGAGGTACACCCCGTTCTCCAACGCACCGATGCCGCGCCCGGAGTCCACCGAGCGCTTGGCCGCCCGTGAAGCAATGTCACGGGGGGCCAGGTTGCCGTAGCTGGGGTAGAGGCGCTCCAGAAAATAGTCGCGCTCACCCTCGGGGATCTGCCCCGCCGGGCGCTTGTCCTCGGGATTCTGCGGTACCCAGATACGGCCGTCGTTGCGCAGCGACTCCGACATCAACGTGAGCTTGGATTGGAACTCATCCGATGATGGGATGCATGTGGGGTGAATTTGGGTATAGCAGGGGTTGGCAAACAGGGCCCCGTTGCGGTGCGCCCGCCAAGCCGCCGTGACATTGCAGGCCATGGCATTGGTGGAAAGATAGAACACGTTGGAATACCCGCCGGTGGCCATCACCACGGCGTGGGCCGAATGCGACGTGATCTCGCCGGTGGTGAGGTCTCGGACCACGATGCCGGCGCACACTCCATCCACCGTGACGGTGTCGATGAGTTCGCTACGGTTGTAGAGCTTCACCGTGCCGGCATGGATTTGTTGGGCCAGGGCCTGATAGGCCCCGACGAGCAACTGCTGGCCTGTTTGACCCTTGGCGTAGAACGTGCGGCTGACCTGCGCCCCACCGAAGCTGCGATTGGCGAGGAGGCCGCCGTACTCACGGGCGAACGGCACCCCTTGGGCCACGCACTGGTCGATGATGTCCACGCTCACTTCGGCCAGGCGATGCACGTTGGCCTCACGAGCCCGGAAGTCGCCACCCTTCACCGTGTCGTAGAACAGGCGCTGGACCGAGTCTCCATCGCCGTGATAGTTCTTGGCGGCGTTGATGCCACCTTGGGCGGCAATCGAATGCGCCCGGCGCGGGGTGTCGTGAAACGTGAAGACCTTGACGTTGTAACCCAGGCCCGCCAACGTGGCCGCCGCCGAGGCACCAGCCAAGCCGGTGCCCACCACGATGACATCGAACTTGCGTTTGTTGTTGGGGTTCACCAACTTCATGTTGAACTTGTGACTCTCCCATTTCTCTGCAATGGGACCCGATGGAATCTTCGAGTTGAGCTGCATATCCAGAACTGTGCTCATGATGCTCCTTACCGGCCCACAAGTCCGGTGACGAAGGCGATGGGAAATGAAATGTTGCCGAGGACTATGAGCCCGGCCAAACCGACGGCAAACTTGCGCCGCCAGGCGTTGAACCGGGGATTGTTCCAGCCAAGGCTCTGGAAGAACGACCATGCACCGTGATACAGGTGCACGCCCAATGCCAAGTTGGCCAGAACGTAGAAGATGGCGATGGGCCAGCGGCTGAGGCTGTTGTCCACATTGGAGAACACCGCCCCCCGAGTCCAGGAGGCGCCCGATTTGCCCCAGGTGATGTCGAGAAGATGGAAGATAAGGAACAGGATGACGATGATCCCCGTCCAGCGCATTGATCGGGATGCGAAATTGGCAGCCTGATAATCGCTCTTGCGCTGGTAGGTGACGGTACGGGCACGGCGGTTCATCATGGTCAGCGAGTACGCCGCATGCATGTGCAGTACAAAGGCACCGGTGAGCACCACCCTGATGATCCACAACGCCACAGTGTGGGGCAAGATCGGCTCGGCTAGGCGCCGCAGGAACTCGCCGTATTCGTCCACGTGGTAAGCGCCCGTAGCAGTTTTACCCAGATACAGCTTGAGGTTGCCCAGCGTGTGACCCACCACGAAGAGAATGAGAAACAATCCCGAAACCGCCATGGCGTACTTCTTCCCCACCGCCGAGCGATAGAGCTCTACCGGAAACGGCAGCTTGCGTTTGATTGGGCGGGTAACCACAGCCTGGGCCATAGGAGTAGATCCTCCAGGATCCGCATCGTCGTTTTGGATATTCATCGTGGCGATGTACCAACCGTGGCCCATCGTTTTCAGCGACGCTATCTCCAGGGAGTGCACAAGCGCACAATCTGGGCGTTCAAGCGGTGATATGTCCGATCAGCGAGTGCGATTAGTCGATGCGATGAGGCGCCATGGCCATGGCCATGTCCGGCTGGGCGCCACGGCTGAGACAGTCGAGCGGTAGTGGTTACTGGCGTGATGGTCGCTCTGGGTCAGCACCACGTCGAGTTGCATCGTGGATCCGTCCGCCAGCACCGGCACCGTGGCGGCCACAGACCCCACTCTCACCACGTGGTCGGCGGGGCAATCGCCAGCCCAGTTCCAACGCAATGGTTCCGGCGATGGCATTCCGGGTGTGCACCATGACAGCTCTGCGCTCACGGTGGCCTCCCGGAGGGTGGCGCGCAAATCGCTCACCACGTGAACGTCGAGGTTGAGCACCGTCCCTGGGGCGAGTTGGGCGGGGGGCCGGTCGCACACCACGATGACCGGTGCGCAGGCGGCGGCCACGCTGGCCAAGGCTGCCTTGGGTACCCGATCGTGGTCGAGTACCGACCACGTGATGGCGGGATGATCGCGTGCGTCGGCCCACGAGAACATGGCGAACCCGCCGCCCGGCAGGTATTTCAGGCGCCGCAATTCTTCGATGTGGCGGCGCAAGACCTCGCCCTGATAGTCCTGCGTGGCGACTGCCCACGATTCGAACGTGTCATGGCCATCGATCGGCGTATGGCGCTCCATGAACAGACGTTGCAGCGCATGGGTGCCGGTGAGGCGGTCCCAGTCCAGATGGGGCCACAGGTGCGGTTCGCAGAACTCGGCGCTCTGGGGCACGGCCTGGGCCCCGAACTCGGACACAAAACGCGCCATACGGGGCACCGCCGCCAGGAAATGCGGCAGGTCCCGCTCCGCCCCGTGGTACCAGCCAAAGTACAGATGAGCATCCGTGCCACCGCTGAATGGACCGGGCAATACGCCGGAATGCGCAGCACTGGACCGGGACGGATCGGCCTTGGTGAGAGCACGGTGGATGGCCAGATCCAGCACCGACTTGTTCCAGGTGGGAAGTTCTTGGAGGGCGAGGAACTTTCCGATCATGGTGGCCGCCCGTTTCGGCTCCCCCATGCTCTCGCCCATCTCCACATCGAGGGCCAACGGTTCGTTGTGCCCGCTCCAGTGGAAGATCGAGGGGTGATGGCCCAGCAGATCCACGGCCTCGCGTGCCTGCTCCACCGCCGGTCGACGCACACTGCGGGCATATCCCCATTGGAGAGGAAGGTCTTGCCACAACAGCATGCCCAGTTCGTCGGCCGCCGAGTACAACTCAGGGCGAGAGATGTGGGCGTGGATGCGCAAAAAGTCGAGGCCGGTGTCGCGAGCCAATTGCAGGTCTTGGCGCAACTCCGCCGCAGTGGCTTCGGCAATTGCCATACGAGCCGGCCCCTGATTGGCTCCCTTCAGATAGATTCTCTCGCCGTTGATTTCGAACATCCAGTTGCGCGCCCGTACCTGTCGTAGTCCGGTTCGGCGGCGCCGCTGGTCGTGGATCACTCCAGACGACGGGTCCTCCACCTGCACTTCGACTTCGGTGAGTTCCGCATCACCCATGGCGTGAGGCCACCACAGGTGCGGGTTGTCGATGGTGACGCGCCACTCCACCCGGTTCATGCCCGACGCCAGTGTTTGTTCCAGTTCGTGCTCGGTGCCGGCCACTCGAGTTCGTACGCGCACAGACTGTTGCGTAAGCGTGTCGAGATTGGCTCGCAGTGTCAACACGGCGCGTTCGCTGCTGGCCTCTACACACAGAACTCGCAACCGCTCCATCCGCACTGGTCCGGTACCCACCAGATGAACCGGTCGCCAGATGCCGCCGGGGTTCCAGCGGGGGTCGATGCAGTCCCAGTGCTGGAACACCCCGGTGAGGTTGCGTTTGGCCTTACGGCTGTTTTGTTCAGCGCACGCCACCTCCACGGCCAACGTGTGTTCGGAAGCGGCGGCTAGCGCTTCTGTGACCTCGAACGTATGAGCGGCGAAATAGCCCTCGGTGTCGCCCAAGTAGGTGCCGTCAAGCCACACATCACCTTGGTAGAAGACGCCGTCGAACTGCAACCACCAGCGTTGCGGCACTTCGCCAGTTGCCGGATCCGACTGTGGCGTCTCGAAGGTACGGCGATAGAGCAGCGGTCCGTCCAACGAGGCAAATGCTGGTGTGTTGCGCCAGTGGTGAGGGACCTGGACGCTTTCCCAACTGGCATCATCGAAGCTCGGTTGAGGAAACTGACGGCGCAGTTCGTCGTCGGCCGGCAGCGCCCGCCATGCCCCGCTCAGATCGATCACGGGCGCAACGTTACCCTGGCACCTTCTCGTCGAGTGGGCGAAGGAAAGCGTTGTGGTCCTCGGCGGCGCAGTGTCCGACTCGGAACCACAAACGACGCCACCGCCAGTGCGCACAACGCCACGGCCGCAGCCACCATGAACGCCGGCGCATATGAGCGGGCCAGGCCGTTGGGCTCAGCTGCCTGCTGCACGGTGGTCATCACCACCGAGCCCAGTACGGCCCCCAATTGCGTCATCAGCTGTTGCATGGCTCCTGCCACCCCCAATTCGGAGGGGTCCACCGCATTGGCCACCAGCGACGTGAGTGCGGGGGCACTAATGCCGAAGCCGGCCCCGGAGAGTGCCAATGCAATGACGGCGTACCAGATGGCGGAATTGGCTCCCAGGAACACGAACATCACCATGGACCCAGCCACCAACGCAGCCCCAGTGGTACCGGTGAAGCGTTCCCCCACCCGAACGGTGATGAATCCGGCCATCGGGGCCAGTAACGCAAATGTCAGCGGTCGAGATATGACCACCAATCCCACATGCCCCGAACTGAGTCCGAGGACTTTTTCCAGCACTTGGGGGGCCAGCAGGAATCCGCCCATGTAGGCAAAGTTCAACAGGCTCTGGGTCAGCATGGGCAAGGCGATGTTGCGTTGTTTCAACCACCGCAACGGCAGCAATGGATCGGCAGCCCGGCGTTCCACCCGTACAAAGGTCACCAGCAATACCACGCCGAATGCGAACAGGGCCACGGTGCGGGGGCTGGTCCATCCCCAGTGTGATCCCTGATTGACGGAGAGCAACACCGACGCTGCCCCGAAGCCGAGGGTGAGCGACCCGGCAATGTCGAAGTGGGCTCCGGGGTGACGCTCGGTGTCGGGCAGCAGCCATGCCGCCACCACGAAGCCAATGAGACACAGCGGCGCCTGTACCGCAAAGATGGCCCTCCATCCCACTGCATCCACCAACACTCCGCCAGCCACCACCCCCAACACCGGTGCTCCGGCGTTCACGAAGCTCCAGTAGCCAAGCGGCTTGATGCGATCTGCGGGGCCGAAGAGACGGTTGATGTAGGCCATGGCGGCCGGTCCGGTGGCGGCACCGGCGGAGGCACTGAGGGTGCGGAAGGCAATCATGGAGGCGGCGCTCCAGGCCACGGCGGTGAGCGCGGCAAACACTCCGGCGCCCAGCAGTCCATACATATAAACCCGTTTGTGGCCCCAGATATCACCCGCTTTGCCGTAGGCCGGCCCCACCACCCCAAAGCCCAGCATGGGGCCGGTGATGGCCCAACTCATGGTGCCGGTAGAGGTGTGGAAGTCCTTGGCAATGGTTTCCAGTGACACCGCCAATAAGGTGATGGTGAAAGCCACCGTGAACAAACCGGCCAGTACCACCACCAAGGTGGCCCATCGGGGGTCGATGCCAGCGCGGCGGGCGATACGTCGACGCAGGCGCACAGGCCATGCATCGATCTCGTGTTCGTCAGGCACCGGTCGCTGAGCGTATGCGCTCAGGTGGTGAAGGAGACAGTCGGTCCGTCGTAATGATCGAGGGTGGCGAACTCGGCCACCGGTTTGCGGCTGAGCTTGGTGGGTTGATGAACAGGGTGGCCCATGGCCACCAACGAAGCGATGGCCATGTACGGGGGCAACCCCAACAGTTCGCGGGCCGCTCCTTCTTGACGGACCAAGAACGTGGTCATCACGCCCCCCAAACCCTCGGCTCGGGCCGACAGCAGAAGGTTCCACACAAACGGGTAGATGGAACCGCCGCCAGCGATCTGGATACGGTTGGCCTCCACATCGACGGCGGCCACCACCCGCAGGTCAACACACACCACCATCAGTACCGGCACTGCGGCCAGCCCATCCATGAACGACCACGGCGCTGGTGTGCGACGGGCTTGCTCCAGGTCAATCGATGGTCCCGGCCAGCGCCCGGTGTCGTCGGCGGCGAAGGGTCGTTGCCCGGCTGCAGTCATATGGGCGTATTCGCGCCAGCCGAGATTGGCCAGCTCGTCGATCCGGGCTCGAACCGTGGGGTCTTGCACCACGATCACCCGCCACCCCTGTTTGTTGCCGCCGCTGGGGGCGAACCGGGCAGTGTCGAGTACACGCGCCACTACATCGAGCGGCACCGCTTCGTCGGTGAAGGCACGAACCGATCCGGTAGTTCGAAGGGCGGTCCGAAGATCGAGTGGTTTCATGCCCACCATCGTGACCGTTCTCAGCACCCGATGATGGCCGCACCGAGGCTGCATTGCATGGGGGTCGGCGGTAGGGTGCGCGGATGGCTCACCCTGCTTCAGCAACCATCGGTCAGCTCCGCGCCTCTGGGTGGGAGTCCATTGCCGTGAAAGATGAACTGCGGCGCAATGCGATGCGCCAAATCGCCAGCGGGCAGCCGTTGTTCCCCGGCATGTTCGGCTACGACGACACTGTGCTCCCGCAGTTGGAGAACGCATTGCTGGCCGGTCACGACGTGATCTTCCTGGGGGAACGCGGGCAGGGCAAGACCCGCATGATTCGTTCCATGGTGGAACTGCTGGATGAGTGGATGCCGATCATCGCCGGCTCTGAGATCAACGACGATCCGTATCACCCGGTGAGCAAGCATGCCAAGGATCTGGTGGTGGAACACGGCGATGACACGCCCATCACCTGGGTGCATCGCAGCGAGCGTTTCGGCGAGAAGTTGGCGACCCCCGATACGTCCATTGCCGACCTCATCGGTGAGGTCGATCCCATCAAAGTGGCGGAGGGTCGCTATCTGTCGGATGAACTCACGCTGCATTACGGCTTGGTGCCACGGACCAACCGGGGCATCTTCGCCATCAACGAACTGCCGGACCTGGCCGA
>JAYVGK010000169.1:0-3123 GCA_043772215.1 Acidimicrobiales bacterium
AACGATGCCGCGGCGGCCTGATATTCGGGCAGTGCATAGGTCGACTTGCGGTTGCCAGGAGGCACGCCTGCCCAGCCACCGGGAAGCTTGGTACCAGCAGCCTGGATGTATTCCTTGGACGTGGCCCAGCTCATGAACTTCCATGCGGCATCGGCATTCTTGGTGCCTTCTGGCATGGCCAGCGCCCATGACCACAACCAGCCCGACGCCGCAGTCTTCTTGGTAGGAGCCAAGGCATATCCCAGCTTGCCCTTGATGGGGCTGTCGGCTGATTCGAGGATGCCGGCGGCCACGGTGGCGTCGTACCACATGGCCACTTTGCTGTCCTGCATCAGCTTCAAACACTCATTGAAACTGGCATTGGCAGCGTCGGGTTCGCCAGCGTCCTTGATGAGCTTGACGTAGAAGTCAGTGGCTTCTTTGAATCCACCGGTATCCACCTGAGCCTTGCCGATGGAACCATCAGCATTGGCGTCCCACCAGGTGCCACCGAACGTGTTGACCACGGTGGTGAGCGACGCTCCCAGATCTCCCCAGCCAGGCTTGCCACGCAGACAGATACCAGCCATGTCGGGGGTCTTGAGCTTGCGTGCGGCGGCGGCAATCTCGTCCCATGTGGGGGCCTCGGGGATCTTGATACCGGCCGCCTCTACGAGGTCCTTGCGATACATCACGAACGACGACTCGCCGTAGAACGGCACGGCAAACAGCTTGCCGTCATTGGACAACGCACCCTTCACGGACGGGATGAGGTCGGCCACGTCATAGGCGGTGTCGGCGGCGGTGTAGGAGGTGAGGTCCTTCAGCCAACCGTTCTTGCCGAACTGCGGTGCCTCGTATGGGCCGATCATGACTACGTCGTACTGGGCGGCGCCGGAACCGACGGACTTGGTGACCTGCTCACGCAGTGTCTGCTCGTTGAGCGTGACGAAGTTGACCTTGATGCCGCTTTTGGCGGTGAAGTTTTCCGGGGCCAGGGTCTGGATGTCTTTCATCGTGGGGTTGTCCACGATGGCCACTGTGATGGACCCACCGCTAGCAGCGGCGGCAGCAGCGGTAGTACCAGCAGCAGCGGCAGTGGTGGTGTCAGCGGCAGCCGGAGCGGCAGTGGTGTCAGCGGCGGCGGGTGCGGCAGTGGTATCTGCACCAGCGGCGGCTGCGGTGGTGTCGGCCCCAGCGGCGGCGACGGTGGTGTCGGCGGCCTTCTTGCTGCTCGAGCAACCGGCGGCAACCAAGACGGTGACCAGTACCGCTGCTCCGAGCAGGCGTGACCCGCTGTGTTTCGATCTCGGTTTCATCGTTCCCCTTTTGTCCTGGGCGGGATGACGCGAGGCACCTACGTGCCCGAACCGCATCTCCCCTGGTGTGTGGTTATGTTGATTTATCTGTGAAACAGGGTCATTGTCAAGACAAATGTCACATGAGACCTAGATTTTGGTTGGTTCGATGTGGGATTATCACCGTATGGGGCTGTCACTTCCACCTGGCATGCCGGTGCGCTTGTCCACCGGTTCGCTGGCGGCCCTGGCCGCCAACACCAACTGTGTGAGTGTTCCTACCTATGACCGTTCCCAGCTCACCGGGGGGATCGTGCATCTGGGGATGGGGGCGTTTCACCGTGCTCACCTCGCCGTGTATCTGCACGATCTGGCCCAGAAGGGGGTTGGAACGTGGTCAGTGACCGGGTCCGGGGTCATGCCCCACGACGAGCAACTCGCCTCCGTGCTCGGTGCCCAGGACGGGCTCTACTGCGTGGTGGAGCGAGACGGCGCAGATTCCACCGTCTCGGTTATTGGATCGATTCTCAATTTCGATCCCGCCCATCGGCAGTCGGCCACGCTGCTGGCCCGCCTCATCGACCCGGCCACCCGCATCGTGTCCATGACCATCACCGAAGGTGGCTACCCGGTGGAGCACGGAGCATTCGCCAGCTCCCCCGGCTTGGAGCGTGATGCCATTGCCGACGTACCTCGCACCACGTTCGCCATCGTGGCCGCCGCACTCGACGCCCGCCGACTCGCCGGTCATCCACCGTTCACTGTGTTGAGTTGCGACAACCTGCCCGGCAACGGCACGGTGTCACGCATCGCCACCCTGGGTGTGGCCGCACTGCGCTCCCGCGCGTTGGCAAGCTGGCTGGAAACCAACGGCGCATTTCCCAATTCGATGGTGGACCGCATCACCCCCGCCACCACCGATGCTGATCGTCAGTGGTTGGAAAACACCATTGGCATCGTGGACGCCTGGCCGGTGACGTGTGAACCGTTTCACCAATGGGCGTTGGAAGACCACTTCGTGGACGGACGACCGGCGTTCGAAGAAGTAGGTGTACTGATGACCGCCGACGTGCTGCCGTATGAGCACATGAAGCTGCGCTTGCTCAATGCCAGCCACTCAGCACTTGCGTATCACGCTGCGCTGGCCGGCCATGCGCTGGTACACAACGCAGTGCTGGACCTCCCCATCGAGCGTTTCATCCGCCAACTGATGGCCAAAGAGGCGGCCCCCAATCTGGCGTCGCCAGCAGGCATCAATTTGGTGGAGTACCAAGAGTCATTGGTACGCCGTTTTTCCAATGCCGCCATTGCCGATCAGGTGGCCCGCCTCTGTTTGGATGGAACGTCCAAGTTCCCTACATTCATTGTGCCGTCCATCGAAGCTCAGTTGGCCAAAGGCGCATCGGTGCGGATGCTGGCATTGGCGGTGGCGGGATGGTGTCGATATCTGCAGGGTTGCGCCGACGACGGCACCGCCTTGACCCTGGCCCACGATCCGTTTCTGGCTGAGGCCACCGACTTCGCCCAACGCGCCGTTCACGACCCATTTGCGTTCCTCGACTACCGGCGGGGGCTGGGGTCCGTGGTGGGCCAGTCTGCGGTGTTTCGGGACACGTTCAGCGAAGCACTCAATTCCCTGACGCGCATTGGGTCTCGGGCCACTCTCGAACAGTGGACGGCGGTCAGCGGGTAGGAGCGGCGCACGCAATACTGCGCAGCTACTGCTTCTCGCCAAAGGAATATGATGTCCGACCCGGAGTTCAACGGCACCGCACTCCTTCAGTACGAGCGTCAACGCCAGATCTCTCTGTTGGCGTTGCGTAACGGTTCAGTTGATGTGTCGGAG
>JAYVGK010000170.1:0-3587 GCA_043772215.1 Acidimicrobiales bacterium
CACCCACTCGATCGAGGCGGCCGAAGCTCCAAAATCTTTGGCCAACGTGGGCAGCGCCACGTTGACGATGGTGGTGTCCATGATGTCCATGAACAAGCCGACGACGAAGATGGTGGCCACCACCCATTTGTACGGAATGTTTTTCAGTCGCATGTTGTGCAGACCATGTTGTGATTTGCGGCTTCGAGCACCACGGAAACCAGACGGTCCACAAACGCAGGGTCCACGTTCACGTGGCGTAGCAATTGCTCGTAGGCAATAGGGCCGAGGATGAGTTGACATACGAACTCGGCGTCGGTGGATGCGGGCAACAGCCCGGCAGCGATACCCGCCTCCACGGTTTCCACTACCGGTCGTCGCCGGGACCGGACGACCTCGTCATACATGGCGCGCATCTTTGGATCACGCGCCGACGCTGCCATCAGGTCGGGCAACAGCAATGACATGGGGGGAGTGCCGAGGCGGACGGCAAAGGCCAGCGCCAACGTCCGCAATTGCTCGTGCATGGTGCCGCTGGGGTCAACATCGTCGGTGGAGACCAGGGTTTGCCATGCCGCCATCATCAGCGCCTCACGGGTAGGCCAGTGTCGGTACACCGTGGTCTTGGCCACACCAGAGCGCTCCACGATGGCGTCGACACTGACGGTGTGCACCCCGCGCTCCACCATCAACTCGACGGTGGCCTGCAGTACCGCGGCCCGGGAACGAACGGTCCGGGGGTCACGGGACAATACCGGCGAAGGGGTCGTGGATTCGATTACTAATGCCGCTGCCATAACACTACGATACTGTGCCGTATTGAAAAGTGGCAATTACTGCGTTCTGTGCCGGGAGATTTGGCCTGTTCCAGGGAGCTTCCGATTTAACGGCCTGATGATATTTCCACCAGAATTGTCAGCGCGCTGATAACTCCTTGGCGGACCAGAACCCGGCGAGCGGCCATATCCACCCGGTGCCGTATGCGGCCAAGCGTTGGGCCCCATCGACGCTTCCCACCTGCACCACGTCGTGAATCGAAGGGGGCGGAGCCGATCGCAGGGCACCGTCGGCCTCTGATGAGCGGCGAGGCAGATGCGAGGTGAGAATCACGAGTGGCGATCGATTGGGGGCGCCGGACAGCGCCGCCGCCCGTCCCACGGTGCGCCATGCCAGATCCGCCCGAGCCAGGCCGTTGGGAACGGATGTGTGAGTCCCGCAGACGTCGAACCACCAGGTGGCGCCGACCGCGTCTAGGGCTGAATATGAAACCGAAGTGGCTGAACCTCGTATGCGCGCCTTGCGTTGTTGAATGGAGAATCCGGCGGCGAGAACCATGGCCTCGGCGGCGGCCGCCAGCGACTGCACCGGGCGTAACGGTTCTTCCCCTCCCTCGTGTGCCACTCGCTGCGCTGCTATATCCACATAGGTTGGATCTAGGTCGTAGCCAACAAAGCGGCGACCGGTACGAGCGGCGGCCACCATTGCCGAACCAGAACCCATGAATGGGTCAAGCACCAGATCATTGTGATATGTGTACAGATGAATAAGACGTTCGGGGAGGGCAACGGGAAACGGCGCAGGGTGATTGACCCGGATGGCACTCTCCGGGGCAATTTCCCATACGTCGAGCGTCGCGGACATGAACTCGTCTGCCGTAATGGTCGACGTGAACGGCAAACCGAGGCGCTGACGTTCCACAGGTTTCAGTGCTCTGTCGAAACGGCCTTTGCTGGCAATGACCACCCGTTCGGTGAGATCGCGCAATACAGGGTTGGCGGGACTGCGGTACGAACCCCAGGCGCACGATCCGCTGGCCCCTTCACCCTTACGCCACACCACTTCGCCCCGCAAGAGCAGACCCATTCGCTGCAAGATGTCGATGACATCGGAACCCAGGCTGCGGTACGGCTTGCGTCCAAGGTTGGCCACGTTCACCGCAATACGACCACCAGGCTCCAGTACTCGTCGGCATTCGTCGAACACCTCGGCCAAGAGGGTGAGGTACTCGGCGTACGAACTGGGCACGCCGTCGCGCTCCAGTTCCTCTTCATATTGTTTTCCGGCAAAGTACGGCGGCGACGTCACCACCAAGGCAACCTCACCATCCGCCAGTTGGTGCATGTAGCGGGCGTCGCCCACCACCAATGGCGTGGGCATCTTGCGGGGGACAACTACATCAGCGTCGGTGCTGAGTCGGGGGCGTTCGAAGCGGTCATAGAACGCCGAGGCATCATGGCTTTCACGCTTGCCCACACCAAAATGAGAGGTGGTGGTTCTCTTCTTGCGGTCCATGGCGAGGCGTCAGCGGCTCAATCCGTGAGGAACGTCGAGAACTGCCAGGTTTCTTCGGGGTCGTCCATGCGAAACGGGGGCTGGGTATAGCGACCGAACAACGACAACTCGGCCCGGCCCTGCATCGGCGTCCAATCGACGGCCTCGTTGAAGTACGTGCCCAGATACTTCTTGGCGGGCGCCAAGATCTGCTCCCATGGGAGATCATCGGGCACATTGACCCCGCTTTCGGAGTTGGCGATCATCCAGATGGTGGCACACAGAATTGATGCTGCCACTTGCACGGTGGTGGCGCTCTGGTGCGGTACCAGTGCGCGAGCGCAGTGGATATCGAGGCAGCTTCCGGTCCACCATGACGTATACGGGTGGCCCATGAGCAATACGCCCATGTAGTCCGAGCCAGAGATGATTTCGTCGTTGAGGATGCGCTGGCGTGATTGCATCACGAGGTGACGCATCTTCAATTCGTTCAATGACGCCAGAGCTGAATCGGATAGGCAGTACGCATAGTGAACTGTAGGTCGGTATTGGGCGTTGTCGTCGTCCCACACCGTGAGGTGATCACTGATGGTGAAGGCCTCACCGTGACGGACCACGCACCCGATGATCTCGCCGCCAGGTGTCCAGGACCTGACCTTGGTGTCGATGCCCATTCGAGCCAGCGCAATCTGGTTCGACGGGCCGCTCTGATGTACGTACGCCCCCACCGGCATACGCCGTTCGTGAGTACCCCAACCGAGCTCCGCAGGCGCCACTCCTTCTTCATAGAGGCCATCCACCGACCAGGTGTTGACGAACTCATCAACTTCTTTGGGCCGGTCGGTGATCTGGGTGTCACGCTCGGCCACGTGAATGACCTTGACTCCGAGTTCCATGGCCAGACGGTTGTATGCACGCGCTTGTAATGCGTCCCCGATCCGGTTGAGGTCCACCGGTGCACTGCCGGCCGGGGGTCCTTCGGTCAACAACCTGGTGGCAATGGACGTGAGCCCGTCCTTGACCATGTGCGACACCAGGCCGGGATTGGCTCCGTGCTCCACAATGGCGGTAGGCCCCTTGTTCTGAGGCCAACTGTTGATGAGTTTGCGCATCTCCATATGGCGCACATAGAGGCTGCGTTCCCGGGGGTCCTGTAGCGACGCATCGCCATAGGGATCCCACATTTCCACCGAAGTGTTGAGGTAGCGCACGTTGTGGTCTCGACACCACTGCAGCAACGTGGAGCAGTCGATGTTCCAGGCCAGATCGATGAGGATGTCGCCGGTGGCGAGGTACGTGCCCAGTGTGCGGGCCAGGTTTTGTTGCGTCAGCTTTTC
>JAYVGK010000171.1:0-3060 GCA_043772215.1 Acidimicrobiales bacterium
GTCACGGTCACGTCCACCTACGACCATCGCATCATTCAGGGTGCCGAGTCCGGCATGTTCTTGGAGCGGGTGCAGCGCCTGCTCACGGGCGACGACGACTTCTACGACGACATCTTCACGTCGATGACCATCCCGTATGAGCCGGCTCGGTGGCATCGCGACTCCAACCCAGTTGATGCACTGCGCGGCGCCGTGGTCAAGGCCGCGGCCGCCCAGGAGATCCTCAACGCCTATCGCAGCCGTGGTCATCTCATCGCGGACCTCGACCCGCTCGACATCATGGACCGAGGTCTTCCCGCCGAACTCGATCCGGCCACGTACGACCTCAGCATCTGGGACCTGGATCGCGACATCTATACGGGCATGGTGGCTGGCAAGGACCACCATGTATTGGGTGAATTGCTGAGCATCGTGCGCGACGCATATTGCCGCACAGTGGGTATCGAGTACATGCACATCATGGATCCGGTACAGAAGAAGTGGATCCAGCAACATGTGGAAGGGGTAGACACCCGGCTCAATGTCAACGAGCAGCGCCACATCTTGTCGCGTCTCAACGCCGCTGAAGCCTTCGAAAAGTTCCTGGCCAAACGTTATCCGGGCACCAAACGATTTGGTCTGGAAGGGGGTGAGTCGGCCATGGTGATCCTCGACGCCGTACTCGACGAGGCAGCCAAGGCAGGGCTGGCCGAGGCGGTCATCGGCATGCCCCATCGTGGGCGCCTCAATACCCTTGTCAACGTGGTCAACAAAAGCGTGAATCAGGTGTTCCGCGAGTTCGAAGACATTGTGTCGGGCACCGTATACGGCTCCGGAGATGTCAAGTATCACCTTGGCGCCACCGGTCGCTACGTGGGCATGAGTGGTGAGGGCATCGACGTATCACTCGCCCCCAACCCGTCTCACCTCGAAGCCGTGGACCCAGTGGTGGAAGGCATTACTCGCGGCAAGCTCGACGCCCTGAACGAACCGGGCGGCACGCGGGTGCTGCCGCTGCTCATGCACGGCGACGCTGCCTTCATCGGTCAAGGCGTGGTAGCGGAAACGCTCAACCTCAGCCAGCTGGCGGGATACAAAACGGGCGGCACCATTCACCTTGTAATCAACAACCAGGTGGGGTTCACCACCAACCCGGAATCAGCACGTTCGAGCGTGTACTGCACCGACGTGGCCAAGATGGTGCAGGCACCCATCTTTCACGTGAACGGTGACGATCCGGAAGCATGCTTTCGAGTGGGTCGGTTGGCATTGGCATTCCGCCAGGCATTCGAAAAGGATGTGGTCATCGACATGGTGTGTTACCGGCGGATGGGCCACAACGAAGGTGATGAACCCCGCTATACGCAACCGGTGATGTACGACCACATCGACAAACACCCGTCGACCCGGGAGTTGTTCGCCGACAGCCTGGTAGGCCGTAAGGACATTACGCAGGAAGAAGCGGATCAGGCCTACGCCGATTTCCAAGCGCGCATGCAAACGGCATTGGACGAGACGCGCACCCTGTCATCGAGTGGCGTTTTCGAGCCGCCCAATGCCGACGACATCGGGTTGCCGTTCGACCCTATTGCCACCGGCGTGGATCGCGCCACCCTCGACGCAATTGCCGACGCCACCCATTCGTGGCCGGCCGATTTTCAACCGCATCCCAAACTGGCTCGACAGCTCGAAGCGAGGGCCGGTTCCTATGCCGGGGGAGAGGTGGACTGGGCGCTGGGTGAAGCATTGGCGTTTGGTTCCATGGCGCTGGAGGGTCACCGGGTTCGCATCTCGGGCCAAGACAGTCGGCGGGGCACCTTCAGCCACCGCCAAGCCGTACTCATCGATGTACGCAACGGCGACGAGTACTACCCGTTGGCCAACCTCAGTCCTGACCAGGCCGCCTTCTCGGTGTTCGATTCATCGTTGTCGGAGTATGCCGTGCTCGGTTTCGAATACGGATACACGCTGGCTCAACCTGAGGCGTTCGTGGCGTGGGAAGCCCAATTCGGCGACTTCGCCAATGGTGCCCAGATCATGATCGATCAGTTCATTGCCGCGGCGGAAACCAAGTGGGGGCAAACCACGTCACTCACCATGTTGTTGCCCCACGGATTCGAAGGTCAGGGCCCCGAGCACTCCTCGGCGCGACTGGAACGCTTCCTGCAACTCTGCGCTCAAGACAACATGCGCATCGTCAACGTCACCAGTGCGGCGCAGTTGTTTCACTTACTGCGCCGCCAAGTGCATTCGCCCAACGCCAAACCCCTCGTGGTGATGTCGCCCAAGTCCGGATTGCGAGCCAAACAGAGCCGCAGTCGGGTGGAGGAACTCGAAACTGGATCGTTCCGAGAAACACTCGACGATGCCACCATCACTGATCACAATGCAGTGCGACGGGTGGTGTTGTGCAGCGGCAAGGTGGCCTGGGATGCCATCGCCGCTCGTGACAAGGCAAACCTGGGTCAATCATTGGCCATCGTGCGGGTAGAGCAGATCTATCCATGGCCCGCAACCCAGGTGGAAATGATCCTTACCCGCTATGCCAATGCGGGCGAGGTGGTGTGGTTGCAAGAAGAGCCGGAGAACTCGGGGGCGTGGACGTTCGTGCAGCCTCGCCTGGGTTTATCGGTGGCCATGCTGGGACGTACCATGACCTTGGCCGCCCGAGAGGCGTCGGGGTCGCCCGCCACCGGCAGCCATCATGCCCATGATCATGAGTTGGAGCATCTGCAGGAAGTCATCACCCATGGTCTGTGAACGAGGTCGATGATGCTCATCGGAGCCCACGTCCGTGATCGCGAGCCCCTCGGTGCCGCCACTGACACCGGGTCGGGTTGTATCCAGATCTTCTGCGGCGACCCGCAGTCCTGGAAGGCGCCTACTCCGCGTGAGGACTCGGCCGAGATCAAGGCCAGTGGCATCCCCGTCTACGTACACAGTCCGTATGTGGTGAACCTGGCCTCGCCCGACAACAAGATCCGTATCCCCAGCCGTAAGGTTCTGCAGGGATGTTGTGACGCAGCCACTGCGTTGGGCGCTCGGGCCGTCATCGTGCATGGCGGCCATGTCCGTGAAGCC
>JAYVGK010000172.1:0-4054 GCA_043772215.1 Acidimicrobiales bacterium
TACGACTCGCGTTCCGACGGCCGCTACCGTTACTACCGAGATCCCGATGTGTTGATGTCGTCGCTCGGTACTCGCTACGTGGGCGACATGGATCGTTTGTTCGACTCCTATGCGGACTTAGTACCGCGTATGGCAGAGTTCTTCCGGGCTCGGTATCCCAAGGCCCCGCAAGACTCGGACATGGTGTGGCGTCAAGCCATTCGGGCCAAGGCATTCGACGCAGTACGCGGAATCCTGCCAGCGGCTGCTCTGTCCAATGTGGGCATCTACGGCTCCGGTCAAGGCTACGAGCAACTACTGCTGCGTATGCGGGCCCATCCGCTCCCCGAAGCGCGTGACTACGCCGACATGATGTTGTTGGAGTTGCGCAAGGTGATCCCGTCGTTCCTCAGTCGGGTGGACCGAGTGGATCGTGGGCAACTGTGGTCGCAGTATCTCGACGACACCCGGATCAATTCATCTGCAGTGTCGGCCCAACTCTTCAGTGGCGACATTGACGAGGAGCCGGTAACCACCACCCATGTCCGTCTGTTGGATTTCGATCCTGACGGAGAGGACAAGCTCATTGCCGCCATGCTCTATGAGAGTGTGGACGTGCCAGAAGAGCGGGTCTTGGCCAAAGTGAAAGCGATGGGGGCGGATCAGAAGCGAGCGGTGGCCGACGCTTATATCGGTGATCGGCGCAATCGTCGGCACAAGCCTGGCCGGGCGTTCGAACGAATTGACTACCGCTTCGACATCTTGTCGGACTACGGCGCGTTCCGCGACCTCCAACGTCATCGCCTGCTCACGGTGGAATGGCAACCGCTGTCACCAATGCATGGCTTTGTTTTGCCCGCTGCCGTGGTGGAGGCCAATTGCACCGATGCTTTCGAGGGCGCCATGGAACGCTCTGCTGAGCTCTACGACGCCTTGGCCGACCGTTTTGTGGATCAGGCGCCGTATGCAGTGTCACTGGCCTATCGAATCCGGTACGTGATGCAGATGAATGCCCGGGAGGCCATGCATCTCATCGAACTGCGATCGGCTCCGGCTGGTCATCCCGAGTACCGGTTTGTCGCCCAGGAAATGCATCGTCTCATCGCCGAGCAGGCTGGTCATCGGATCGTGGCTGATGCCATGCGCTTTGTTGATCATAGCGACCCGGATCTGGAGCGTCTCGACGCCGAACGCCGGGCGGAGCAGAGGCGCCTGGCCCAAGGCAGCTGAATGGTCAAGGGTATGAGCTTGTTGGCGGCCCGATCTTGGGTGGTGGCCGTCCTGGTGATTGGTGGCGGTGCCCACAGCGTTGCGCCCGCAGCTGCGTCACCAACCGAACGAGTCGTATCGCATGTGGTCCGTCCCGGTGACACCCTCACCGGGGTGGCGGCGCAGTACCAGACCACGGTGGCAGAACTGCAGAAGGCCAATCAATTCGGGAGCAAGACGGTGATCGCCGTGGGCCAACGTCTGGTGGTGCCCCTTCCGCTGAACTGGGCGTATGTACCGCAACGGTTGCGTGACTATCCGGATCGACTGGCGTTCATCCCGATGTTCGACAAGTGGGCGAAGCAGAATTCCATCCCTGCTGATCTGCTGAAGGCCACCACCTATTTGGAGTCGGGCTGGAACAACAAGAAGGTGTCGTCTACCGGTGCTGTCGGTATTGGTCAATTGATGCCCGATACAGCGACATTTATCGAGCGTGACCTGATTGGTGTGGACCTGGACCCCAAACGGGCACCGGACAACATTCGTATGAGTGCGCGATACCTACACTTTTTGCTGCGCGGGGCCGATGGCAACGTGTCGTTGGCCCTCATGCGCTACTACCAGGGATACGGCTCGCTGCAACGCAACGGGGCGTATCCACAGACCAGGCAATACGTACGTGACGTATTGGCCCTGCGTCGTCAATTTCGTAGGTAGCTCGTCCGGAACTAGAACGGAACCTGGCCTAGATTTAGTCACTCCATGGATCACGACATCGGCTCCGCAATCAGTGACGACAAAGATCTCCACATTGGCGCGCCGAAGTCCACGGCCGCCGGTGCCACCGCTGTAGCTGTTTCCTTGCGTCATGCGGTCGGGGAGATGGGGGTACGCCGATCGGTAAAAACGCTGCTCAAGTTGAACCAACCCGACGGGTTCGACTGCCCGGGTTGCGCATGGGCGGAGCCGCATCACACCAGTAGGGCCGAGTTCTGTGAAAATGGGGCCAAAGCAGTGGCCGAAGAAGGCACCACCAAACGGGTCGGGCCGCAGTTCTTCCGTACGCATACGGTTTCGGACTTGGCCCACCAAACCGATCACTGGCTGGGCAAGCAAGGCCGCTTGACCCATCCCATGGTGTTGCGCACCGGCGCCACCAACTACGAGCCCATCAGCTGGAACGATGCATTCGCACTCATTGCCGATCAACTCCGAGCACTGCCGTCGCCCGATGCTGCAGCATTTTATACCTCGGGGCGCACCAGCAACGAAGCGGCCTTTGCCTATCAATTGGCGGTCCGTCGATTTGGCACCAACAACTTGCCGGACTGTTCCAACATGTGTCACGAGTCCAGCGGCTTGGCCCTCATCGAGACCATCGGGGTGGGCAAAGGCACAGTCACACTCGATGACATCCATGCCGCCGATCTCATCTTCGTAGTGGGGCAGAACCCGGGGACCAATCACCCCCGCATGCTGTCGGCGCTGGAGCAGGCCAAACACCGCGGGGCCCGCATCATCGCCGTCAACCCAATGCCCGAGGCAGGGCTTATGGGGTTTAAAAACCCTCAATCACCCATTGGCCTGCTGAAGGGTACGGCGCTCGCGGATCGACATCTGTCGATCCGGGTCAACGGTGATCTGGCCCTGTTCCAGGCATTGGGCAGTTTGCTGCTGGCCGCCGAGGATGGCGCTCCTGGCACGGTGCTCGATCATGGCTTCATCGCCGAGCACTGCGACGGGTTCGAGGCCATGGCCAAGCACCTCCAAGTCATCGATTGGGCCGACATCTTGGAGTCCACCGGCCTCAGTCGGGCCGAGATCGAGGCTGTGGCCAATGACACCATGGCCTCCAAACGGGTCATCGTGTGCTGGGCCATGGGTCTCACCCAGCACCGCAACTCAGTCGCCACCATTCGCGAAGTGGTCAACTTCTTGTTGCTGCGTGGCAACATCGGGCGCACGGGGGCGGGTGTGTGTCCCGTACGTGGGCACAGCAACGTCCAAGGCGACCGCACCATGGGGATCTATGAGAAGCCCACGGAGTCTTTCTTGGCCGCCCTCGATGCCGAATTTGGTATCACTGCCCCCCGCATCCACGGGGTGGACGTGGTGGACACCATCAAGGGCATGCGTGACGGGCGTATCAAGGTGTTGTTGGCCATGGGCGGTAACTTCGCCTCCGCCACACCCGACACCGACGCCACGTTCGCTGCCCTTCGCGCATGCTCATTGTCTGTGCACGTATCAACCAAGTTGAACCGTTCCCATGTGGTCACCGGGGGGCAGGCCCTCATCCTTCCTTGCCTGGGCCGTACCGAGGTGGACCGTACCGGCGGGCGCGAGCAGGTGGTCACTGTGGAAGATTCCATGAGTGTGGTCCACCTATCTCGCGGCACTCTGGAGCCAGCGTCTACTGAGCTACTGAGCGAGGTGGACATCGTGTGCCGGTTGGCTCGCGCACTGGGTCCGCACGACCCCATTGCGTGGGAGGCCATGGCCGCTGATTACGATGTGATACGCGCGCATATTGAGCAGGTGGTCCCCGGATTCGAGCAGTTCAACCAGCGGGTCCGGGTGCCCGGTGGGTTCACGTTACCCAGCGGCCCACGCGATACGCGCCACTTCCCCACGGCCACGGGCAAGGCTCGCTTCACTGTCAACGATCTCGAGGTACTGCGTATGGCCCACGATTGCCTGCTGTTGCAGACGGTGCGCAGCCACGATCAGTACAACACCACCATCTACGGTCTCGATGACCGCTATCGCGGAGTGCACGGCGGTCGCCGCGTGTTGTTCGCCCATGCCACCGACATCGCCCGGCTCGGTTTTGCCGATGCCGACATGGTGACCATCGTGGGTG
>JAYVGK010000173.1:0-10073 GCA_043772215.1 Acidimicrobiales bacterium
TACGAGGTCGACTTTGGGGTCACCACGTTTCGCGAATTGTTCGAATCACCCGATTACGGCAACGGCATCCGTGACGGTCGCGCCGTGAAAGCCTTCATCCCCGGTGGGGCCTCAGCACCATGGTTCTTCCAAGAGCACCTCGACATGGCGCTGCATCCGGTGGCAGTGGGGGCGGCCGGATCCATGCTCGGCTCCGGAGCAATCATTGTCATGGACGACACCACCGACATGGTCAAAGCGGCGTGGCGGTTGGTGAAGTTCTTTGCAAAGGAGAGCTGCGGCAAGTGTACGCCGTGTCGCGAAGGCACCAACTGGTTGGAGAAGATCTACCAGCGCCTCCTCGACGGAAATGGCCGAACCGAGGACATCGATCTGCTCATGGACGTGGCGGACAACATCAGCCCCGGTCTGGCCTGGCCTCCACGCCAAACCACCATCTGCCCGCTCGGACCGTCGGCCGCGTCACCCCTGGCCAGTTCTATCCGCCGGTTCCGACCGGAATACGAAGCGTACGTAGTACGCGCATTGACCGGTGCCTCGCAGTGACAACCGTCGAGTCCACGGAGCCCCTACCGGCGCCGGTCCCCAAAACCACATTCACCATCACGGTTGACGGCAACGACTTCGAGGCCATGCCCGGCGAACTGCTCATCGCCGCGGCCGAACGCGCCGGCACATACATCCCCCGGTTCTGCTGGCATCCGCGCATGCGCGAAGTGGGCATGTGCCGTATGTGTCTGGTGGAGGTGGAGGGCCCGCGCGGCCCAGCTTTGTTGCCGTCGTGCATGCTGCCCGTCACCGAGGGCATGAAGATCAGTACCAAGTCGCCTACGGTGAAAAAAGCTCAGGACGGCGTGCTCGAGTTTCTGCTCATCAACCACCCGCTCGACTGCCCGGTGTGCGACAAGGGTGGCGAGTGTCCGTTGCAAGACCAGACGCTGGCCTTCGGCCCGGGTGAGACCCGGTTTGTGGAGGAGAAGCGGCACTACGAAAAGCCCATTCCCATCAGCGATCTCGTGCTGTTGGACCGTGAACGTTGCATCCTGTGTGATCGCTGCACGCGCTTCTCCAAAGAAGTGGCCGGCGATCCGTTGATCAGCTTCATCAATCGGGGCAACACCACCGAGGTCAATACGTTTCCCGACGATCCCTTTGCCAGTTACTTCAGCGGCAATGTGGTGCAAATATGTCCGGTGGGGGCGCTCACGGCCAAGCCGTATCGCTTCGCCGCCCGCCCGTGGGACCTGGATCAGGTGGAAACCACCTGTACGGGATGCAGTGTTGGTTGTCGGGTGGTGGTGCAGTCCAGCGGTGACCGCATCACGCGGATGCAGGGTGTGGACTCGGACCCGGTGAACTGGGGATGGCTGTGCGACAAGGGTCGTTTCGGGTTCGAAGCGGTCAGCTCACCGGATCGCCTGTCAAACCCCATGATCCGCAAGTCGCCCGGCGCGGAGGCGGTGGTGGTGCCTTGGTATGAAGCACTCGAAGCAGCAGCATCGATTCTTCGTCATCTACCACCGGACAAGATCGGTGTTATCGGTGGGGCAGGACTCACCAACGAAGACCAGTACACGTGGGCCAAACTCCTCAAGGGCGGCTTGCGGATCGACAACGTCGATGCCCAACTCGGTGACGGGTTACGCCCGCAAACATGGATGGGCGTGCCTCAGGCCACGATCGACGAAACCTGTGCTGCCGCCGCCGTCATCTTGTTGGCTCCGGATGTGAAGGAAGAACTGCCGGTTCTGTTCCTGCGTCTGCGAGACGCCGCCGCCAACCACCGGGTACCCATGGTGGAAATCGGGCCCAAGGGCACCGGCATGACGCGCTACGTGAAGCACTCGCTCCAACACCGTCCGGGCGAGGCCCCCGCATTGGTAAGCGCGCTGATCGCTGCCGTATCCGGCACCAAGGTGGAGCGTCAAGTGGCCGGTGTGGAAGCCGACGCCATCAACGCCGCCGCCACCACCCTGGCTGGTGCCCTACAGCCGGGGAAGTCCGGTGTGCCCGGCAAGGTCGTGGTGGTGGCCGGTCGCACCTCCCTGGCGGAGTCTGTGGCGTCCATCGAAGAATCCTTGGCGTCGTTGTTGGCCGCCCTTGGGACCAGCGGTTTTGTGCTGCCTGCACCGCGTCGCGCCAACCTGCGTGGAGCCCTCGACATGGGCTTGTCTCCCGGGCTGCTCCCCGGTCGGGTCACATTGGCGGCGGGCGGCGATTGGTATAGGCGCCATTGGGGCGATGTTCCTGCCACGGAGGGTCTCGACACGGTGGCCATTCTCAAGGCCGCCGCCGAAGGTCGCATCACGGCGCTGGTGTTGCTCGGTGCTGATCCGCTCACCGACGTCATTGATTGCACCGTTGCGGCCGCTGCGTTCGCCAAGCTCGAGCACATCATTGCCGTGGACACCTTTGTCAACGAGTCGGTGAGCCGCGCCAGCGTGATCCTGCCCGCTGCTGGGTTTGCCGAGAAGAGCGGTACCCATACCAACATCGAAGGACGAGTCAGCCGTCTGTCGGCCAAGGTCAGCGCCCCCGGTGTGGCTCGACCGGATTGGATGATCGCCGTCGAATTGGGCGTACGCCTCGGTATCGATCTCAAGTTGGAATCGGTGGACGACATCACCGAGGAGATCTCTCGGGTGGTGCCATCGCACTTGGGTCTGGACCCGGCGATGCTCAGTACACCCGGACGCGGCGATGGCATCGTGGTGCCGTTACCGAGTAAGGAAGCACCGTCAGAACCTGCGGAAAACACCGACGCTCTGGAAGTTCCTGCCTTTGTCACGGCGTCAGCGCCACTCGCCAGTGTGGTTCCGCAACCAGACAGCTACTCGCTGCGTCTGGTGTCGTCACATCTGTTCTACGACGACGGCACCCGGCTCCAAGCCAGCCCTTCGTTGGCCAAGCTGGCACCGGGCACGGCTTTGCATCTGCATCCCGGCGAAATCGAACGCCACGGCCTCAGAGCCGGCGGATCGGTGAAGGTCTTGTCGCAGCGTTGCACCGTGGTGCTCACGGTGAAGGAGGACACCCAGGTGCCTCGCGGTAGTGCCTTTGTACCATTCGGCCAACGCGGTGGTGATGCTGCGCAACTGATCGACCTGGACGAGTTGGGTACCACCGGCGTGGTCAAGATCCGGCTCGAGACGGTGGGGGACAACTGATCATGGCCAGTCCATACATGGCGTGGATCAGCGCCTCGGTTCGGCTGCAAGAAGTGGGTGATCCACTACTGCGCAGTGTCAAGAACGGAGTAGCGGGACCAGCCCACTTCAGTCCTTCTGTACTGATAATCATTTTTGTGAAGGCGGTTCTGGCCTTAGTCATCGTGCTCCTGTGCACGGCCCTCATGATTTGGTACGAGCGCAAGTTCATTGCCGACATGCAAAACCGCATCGGCCCCAATCGGGCTGGGAAATGGGGTCTGTTGCAGACCTTGGCCGACGGCACCAAGCTCTTCTTCAAAGAGGCCCTGTTCCCGGCCAAGGCTGAGAAAACGGTCTTCCGCTTGGCCCCATACATATCGGCCCTGCCTGCATTCCTCACCTTTTGCGTCATACCGCTGGGTGGAAAGGTCCACATCTTCGGCCACGACACGTACCTGCAACTGGCCGATCCGCCAATGGGCGTGCTGTTCAGTTTGGGGGTCAGCTCTATTGCCGTATACGGCATCATGCTGGCTGGTTGGTCGTCAGGCTCCAAGTATCCGCTCATGGGTTCCGTCCGGGCCAGCGCCCAGATGATCAGCTACGAAGCAGCCATGGGTCTGTCGCTGGCAGCAGTCATCCTGCTCACCGGTTCATTGTCCACCCAAGACATCGTGGGGGCCCAAGCGGGGGGCTTCTGGCACTGGAATCTGGTCCGCACCATTGCCGTGCCGGCCATCGTCTTCGCTATTGCCGGCACGGCCGAAATTAACCGGCCCCCGTTCGACTTGGTGGAGGCGGAGTCCGAACTGGTGGGCGGATTCAACACTGAGTACTCGTCGGCCCGCTTTGCCATGTTCTATCTGGCTGAGTTCATGAACACCGTCACCATGAGCGCGCTCATCGTCACCTTGTTCTTGGGCGGCCCCAACTTCCCCTTCGATGTGGCCGTTCCGTTCTTCGGTGCCGTGTCACCGTTGTGGTTGGTGCTCAAGGTGTTCATCCTGTTGTCGGTGTACGTGGGTTTGCGGGCAACGCTGCCTCGTTACCGCTACGACCAGTTGATGGATCTCGGATGGAAGAAGCTGATTCCGGCCTCGCTCATCTGGCTGCTCATCCTCGCTGCCCGTGAAGCAGGGAGCACTCAGGGTGAGCGGGTCCGCAACCTGTTGCTGGCATTCGCCGGGTCGTTGCTGGCGGCCGGTCTACTGTGGGCGGCGATGCGTGTGGGGAGACAAACAGCAGATGCGGAGTTCGCCGAGGCTTCGGCGGCTTCGGCGTCCGCATCCGTCGGCCGACCTGGAAGGTTCTGACCCGTGGGATATCTCGAGGGTTTCAAAGTCACGTTCAAAAAGCTGGCCCACAACACCGATACCGGCGCGGTGGTCACCAACGAATACCCTAAGGACCTACGGCCCAAGCCAGAGCGCTTCCATGGCCGCCATGTGCTCAACCGCTACGAAGATGGCATGGAAAAGTGCATCGGGTGCGAGCTGTGTGCGGGGGTCTGTCCGGCCAAATGCATTTATGTGCGCGGTGCCGACAATGATCCGGAGCAGCCCACCTCCCCCGGTGAGCGATTCGGGTATGTCTACGAAATCAACTATCTGCGCTGTATCCACTGCGATTTGTGTGTGGAGGCGTGTCCCACGGAGGCCATCACCGAGTCCAAGATCTTCGAGTTCAGCTTCACCAGTCGCAGCGATGCCATCTACGAAAAGCAACAACTACTCACTGGAGATGATGGTCGGGCACAGGCTCAGCCTTGGGAGGATGGGCGTGGCGCAGCGTTCCCGCTATCGGGCTGGATGCGCGCCACATCACCGGGCGGCGATGGGGAGTTCGTAGGACGGGTGCTGTGGTCGGGCGAACTGGGCTCGGGTGTTCGGTCGGCCGAGGCAGCGCAGTCCGTGGAAGCCGCCGAGCGGGCTGCGCGCCTGGCTGTGCGCGCAGGTTCCGGCCCATCGGAAACTTCTGACTCCCACGATGGCGCACCCGGCGGACATCACTGATGGCGCAATGGATCGTGTTTGGCGCCGGCACCGCCTTGGCGCTCATTGGCGCGCTCGGGGTGGTGTTGGTACGCAAACCGGTACACGCCGCATTACTGCTGGTGCAAACGCTGTTTGGCGTAGCCATCTTGTTCGTCAATCAAGGGGCCCATTTCCTAGCCGTGGTTCAGGTGATCGTGTACGCCGGCGCGGTCGTAGTGCTCTTCCTCTTCGTGATCATGTTGTTGGGGGTGGATCGTAACGAGGACGTCATGGACGAGCCTCTCCGAGGTCAGCGGCCCTTGGCGCTGGTCGTAGGAGCCTTGGGCATCGTGGAGTTGGTGGCACTGTTCGTACTGCGAAGCGACTCCTTCCAAACTGGGCAACCTGGCACCCCCGGCACCGACTCGAACGTCAAGGAACTCAGTAAAGCCGTGTTCACCCGCTACCTGTATCCGTTCGAGATCACCTCGGTGTTGCTGGTCATTGCCGTGGTGGGAGCGGTGCTACTGGCTCGTCGTCCCAAAGGCGTTTTCCCTGAAGTCGGCGTTGCGGACGGTGGCCAGTGACTGGGTTGCTGTTGGCGGCCAGTCCCGGCCCCGGCCCCGGCCTGAAGGCATATCTCGTGGTGGGGGCCCTGATGTTCAGTATCGGCGCAGTTGGCCTGCTCACTCGGCGCAATCCCATCATCATGTTCATGTGCGTGGAATTGATGTTGAATTCCGTCAACCTCACGTTCGTGAGTTTCGCCCGAGAGTTGAACGACATCAACGGCCAGGCCATCGTATTCTTCACACTCGTAGTGGCGGCTGCCGAGGTGGTTGTGGGCCTTGGCATCATCGTGTCCATCTTTCGTAGGCGCCCCGGCGCCACTGCGGACTCAGCATCGTTGCTGAAGGGCTGATCGATGTTGTCCCTCGCTTGGCTCATCCCCGCGCTGCCCCTGCTCGGCTTCGCCGTATTGCTGCCATTTGGTAAACGCATCGGCGAGCCGGTGGCTGGATACGTCGCCACTGCGGTTTCGGGTGCATCGTTCTTGGTGGCTGTCGGCGTGTTCTTCAAGATGATCTCGTTGCCTGGCGAAGAACGCGCCATCACCTGGCACCTGTTCGAGTGGTTGCATGTGGGTGGCTTCCAAGTCGATGCATCATTGCTGTTGGACCCCCTGTCGATCACCATGACGTTGTTTGTCACCGGTATCGGCACGCTCATCCATCTGTATGCCATCGGGTACATGCACGGTGACGGCCGTTTCCCTCGGTTCTTTACCTATCTCAACCTGTTCGTGTTCTCCATGCTGTGCTTGGTACTCAGTGACAATTTCGTGTTCATGTTCCTTGGCTGGGAAGGGGTGGGCACCTGTTCGTATCTGCTCATTTCGTTCTGGTTCGAGCGTGAAACTGCAGCGTCGGCTGGTAAGAAGGCGTTCGTCACCAACCGGGTGGGCGACTTCGGACTCATGATCGGTATGTTCTTGTTGTTCAAGGCCACCGGCTCGCTCACCTATCTGAAGGTGTTCGAGAGCGTCGGGTCATCGGGACTAGCTCGCTCCACGGCCACGGCCGCCTGTCTGTTGTTGTTCTTGGGTGCGTGCGGCAAGTCGGCGCAACTGCCGTTATATGTGTGGCTGCCCGATGCCATGGAGGGCCCCACCCCGGTGTCGGCCCTCATCCACGCCGCCACCATGGTCACCGCTGGTGTCTATCTCATGATGAGAGTGCATCCCATTCTCGATCTTGCGGCGCCGTGGGTGTTCACCGTGATTGCGGCCGTGGGTGCGTGTACAGCACTGTTTGCCGCCACCATCGCCGTGGCCCAGGACGACATCAAACGCATCTTGGCGTATTCCACCATCAGCCAGTTGGGCTACATGTTCCTGGCTGTTGGAGTGCATGCCAACGCAGCCGCAGCGTTCCACATGATCACCCACGCCTTCTTCAAGGCGTTGATGTTTCTCGGTGCGGGCTCGGTCATCCACGGCATGCACGACGAGCAGGACATCAAGAAGATGGGCAACCTCCGCAAATGGATGCCCATCACGTTTGCCACCTACATGTGCGGCTGGTTGGCCATCTCTGGCATACCGCCGCTGTCGGGCTTCTGGTCCAAGGACGACATCCTGTTGGCTGCCTATCACCAGAACAAATTGTTCTGGATCATGGGGCTGGCCACGGCGCTGCTCACCGCTTATTACATGAGCCGCCAAGTGTTCTTGGTGTTCTTCGGCAAGGAGCGCTTCCTGCACTCCACCAACGGAGGCATCGTTGCCGATCACAGTCAGCACGGCGACGAGCATCACGGTCCTGTCACACCTCACGAGTCACCGCTCCTCATGGTGGCGCCATTGGTGGTGCTGGCTGCTCTGTCGGTGGTGGCGGGCGTGTTGAACCTGCCGTTCTCGCGCACCACAGAACGTTTGGGTACGTGGTTGGAGCCTTCCATCGGGACCAGTGAACTCAACGTCTCAGGCGCCACCAAGGTCACGTTGGCAGTCATTGCCACCCTGCTGGGAGTGGTGGGCATTGCGGTCGCCCGACAGTTGTGGCTGGGCCGCAGCTTGGCGGCCAATGAGGGTCTGGAACCTGCGCTTCTTAGGCGCGCATACGGAGTTGACGCGTTGTACTCGATGGTGTTCGAAAAGCCCGGGTTGGCCATTGCGGCGGCATGTGCCTATGTCTTTGACGGTCGCATCATCGAGGGGGTGGTCAACGGTGTGGGCACAGTGGTGCGGGGCGCGGGCGGGTCGGCCCGTAAGATGCAAACCGGTTTTGTACGCAACTATGCATTGGCCATTGCGCTCGGCGCCGTGGTGCTACTCGGATACGCAGTGGTCAGGGCGGGCGCATGATGATGAGTGGCGCCGTCGCCGAGGCCACCACTGGCACTCCCATCCTCACCTTGCTGGTGGCCGTGCCGTTACTGGCCGCCGTAGTGGTGTTGCTGCTGCCGAGAAGCCGCCAAGAAGTGGTGAAGCTGGTGGCGTTGCTGGCCTCGGTGGTCACTGGTGCGCTCAGTGTGTGGATGCTGTTGGCCTTCGACAAGCACGATGCCGGTTTTCAGTTCAGTTCCATGCACCCGTGGATCAGCAGCCTGGGTATCAGCTGGAACGTGGGCGTGGACGGCATCTCGTTGCTGTTGGTGGTCCTCACCGGGGTGTTGTTCCCGTTGGCCATTCTGGGTCCCAACGAGGACAAGGATCTCAAGGCCTATCTGGCTTGGCTGTTGGTGCTCGAAGCGGGCGCCATGGGCGTGTTCATCAGCTTGGACCTCTTCCTCTTCTTCGTGTTCTTTGAAGTGGTTCTGGTTCCCATGTATTTTCTCATCAACGGCTGGGGACACGGCAACAACACGTACTCGGCCATGAAGTTCTTTCTCTACACGATGTTCGGCTCCTCGCTGATGTTGGTGGCGTCGCTGGCGTTGGTGTTCCTCTACCGGGACAAAACCGGCATCACCACCTTCGACATCAACGTGTTGCAACACGCCGCCCAGGATGTACTCACCCGGACTCAGGGGCGTTGGTTGTTTGCGGCGTTTGCCTTGGCGTTTGCCGTCAAAGTGCCGTTGTTCCCCCTACATACTTGGTTGCCCGACGCCCACACCGATGCCCCCACGTCCGGTTCGGTGATCTTGGCCGGGATCATGTTGAAGATGGGTACCTACGGGTTCATCCGCTTTGCCATCTTCTTGTTCCCCGAAGCGGCACGCTGGTTTGCCCCGTTACTGCTCAGCGTGGGCGTCATCGGCATCATCTACGGCGCAATGGCGGCCATCGCGCAAAAGGACCTCAAGCGGCTCGTTGCCTATTCGTCGGTGGCTCACCTTGGCTTCATCGTGGTGGGGATCTTCGCGTTCAGCACGCAGGGTCTCACCGGTGGTGTGTTGCAGATGATCAACCATGGGGTGTCCACGTCGGCATTGTTCTTGCTCATCGGGTGGATCTACGAGCGTCGCCACACCCGACAGATCTCGGAATTGCGTGGGCTGCAGAAGTCGGCGCCGGTCATGGCCGGCATCTTCACGATTGTGATGTTGTCGTCCATCGGTGTACCCGGCCTCAACGGCTTCGCCGGTGAGTTCCTCATCCTCATCGGTACCTTCGTCACCCGCCGGTGGTGGGCTGTAGTTGCGGCATCGGGGGTCATCCTCGCCGCCATCTACTTATTGTGGGCCTATCAACGATCGTTCCACGGCGAGCCTGACGCTCCCGATGATGCCAACGCCCGTATGGCGGATCTCACGCTGCGCGAGCGCTTGGTGATGGCACCACTGTTGTTGCTCATCGTGGGCATGGGCGTGTACCCCAAGCCAGCACTGGAGCGCATCGAGCCCTCGGTCAAAGCATTGTTGCAACATGTCAGTGAGAGCACCGGGTACTCCGAACCGGCGGTGGCGGCTGGTAGCAGCGCAGGGGACCAAAAATGAGCGCGCATATGATGTTGTTGGCGCAGGCGGAGTCCACACTGGTACTCCCTCACGTGGACTGGGTCAGCGTGGCGCCAGCCACCATCCTGATCGGTGCGGCGTTCGTGTTGCTGGTGGCGGGTTCGCTGCTGCGAGGTCGCCTGCCGAAGCCCACCAACATCACCATCACGATCGCTGCGGCGGTGGCGGCCATGTTCAGCACCATTCCACTGTGGGAGCGCGTACGAGAAGGACGAGCGGCGGCCACCCTGGCCGACGCAGTACAAGTCGACGGGTTCGGCGTGTTCTTCGTCATCACCATCTGTAGTGCGTTGGTGCTGTCAGCGCTTATCGGTGAAGGCTTTTTCGTACGGGAGAATCTGCCCGGCCCTGAGTACAACGTGTTGATGCTGCTGTCGGCGTCGGGCGGCATCATCATGGCCACCGCCAACGACCTCATCGTGTTGTTTCTCGGCTTGGAAATCCTCTCCATCGCGCTGTACGTGCTGGCCGGATCCAACGTACGTAA
>JAYVGK010000174.1:0-9673 GCA_043772215.1 Acidimicrobiales bacterium
CGCGCCGTAGAGGGGTTGGCGGCAGCGCTGGAGCGAGCGAGGGCCTTTCGGGACAGCGGGGCCGATGTGCTGTTTTTGGAGGCGTTGCACAACGAGGCAGAGATCGAGGAGGTGGCCGAAGCGCTACAAGGCGAGACGCTGCTGTTCAACTGGGCGGAGGGGGGCAAAACCCCGCCCCTACCCATCGAGCGGATCCAAGAGCTCGGTTTTCGTATTGTCATCTGTCCACTTACTGCTCTGCTCACTGCCACCACGGCGGTCCGTGCTGCCCTGGCTGAGTTGCGCACCGCTGGCACCCCCGCACCGTTCGTTGATCGACTATTGCCCTTTGCGGAGTTCACCGACTTCATCGGCCTGCCCGAGATTGCGTCGTTGGAGCAGCACCTATCGGACTGAGCCATCACCCCACGGGTCCTACTCCACAGGCACGAGGCCGAACACCAGCCACGGGCGGTCGCCGGGGCCGCCACCAAGACGGTCACGCATCTTTTCCCCGGCTGGGGTGCCGGTCATGTCGATGGCCAACGCCACGGTGGCATCGGCGGAGAGAACACCGGCCGCTGAACCGACCGCCTCCACGAGATCATGCGGAACGTCACCAGACACGGTGCCCGACAGTGCACACTGCTGGATCCAGGTGCCTAACTTGGACGGATTGAAACCCCCGGGCACTTCCACGGCCCGAACCGTGGTAACCGAAGCAGGCAGCGGCTGCATTGTACGTGTACCAATGGTATCGGCAGCGGCCCCGGTACCGAAGGTGGTGAAGGCCTTCATCGACACCGTCATGGCTTGCGTCCGATGCTCACCGGTCGGTTGACGCTCTCGAAGAAATCATTGCCTTTGTCGTCCACCACGATGAAGGCAGGGAAGTCCACTACGTCGATGCTCCACACCGCTTCCATCCCCAACTCGGCGTACTCCAGCACTTCCACCCGCTTGATGCAGTCTTGGGCGAGGCGGGCGGCGGGCCCCCCGATGGAACCAAGGTAGAACCCGCCATGTTTGGCACATGCATCGGTGACGGCCTTGGACCGATTGCCCTTGGCCAACATCACAAACGAACCTCCCGCCGCTTGGAACGCATCAACGTATGAGTCCATACGACCAGCAGTGGTGGGCCCAAACGAACCACTGGCGTATCCCACCGGGGTCTTGGCCGGTCCTGCGTAATACACCGCCCGGTCCTTCAAGTACTGCGGCAACCCCTGCCCGGCATCAAGGCGCTCTTTCAACTTGGCATGGGCAATGTCACGGGCCACCACCAGTGGACCACTCAGGGACAAGCGCGTTTTCACGGTGTATTTGGACAATTCCGCCCGGATTTCGCTCATGGGTCGATTGAGGTCGATCTCCACCACGTCGCCACCCAGATGCTCCTCGGTGACTTCGGGTAAGAAACGAGCCGGATCCGTTTCCAACTGTTCCAGGAACACACCGTCGGCGGTGATCTTGCCAATGACATTGCGATCGGCGCTGCACGACACGGCCAACGCCACCGGACACGACGCGCCGTGGCGGGGCAGGCGGATCACACGCACGTCATGACAGAAATACTTACCGCCGAACTGGGCTCCAATACCAGTCTCTTGGGCAATGCGCAACACCTCGGCCTCCATCTCCAAGTCACGAAATCCACGGCCGAGGTTGTTGCCGGACGTGGGCAGTGTGTCGAGATAACGGGCTGAGGCCAGCTTGGCTGTTTTCAATGCGTACTCCGCACTGGTACCGCCGATGACCACCCCCAGGTGATAGGGCGGGCATGCCGCAGTACCAAGCGTACGTATCTTTTCGTCCATCCAGGTGGCAAACGAGGCAGGGTTCAGCAACGCCTTCGTCTCTTGGAACAGCAGGCTCTTGTTGGCCGAGCCGCCTCCCTTGGTCATGAACAAGAACTTGTACGAGTCGTCGCCGGTGGCCTCGATCTCGATTTCTGCGGGCAGGTTCGTGCCGGTGTTCTGCTCGTCCCACATGGTGACAGGCGCCATCTGCGAGTACCGCAGATTGGAAGTGAGGAAAGTGTCGTATACGCCTCGGGCAATGACGGACTTGTCGTCGCTGCCGGTGAACACGAACTGCCCCTTTTTCCCCTTGATGATGGCGGTGCCGGTGTCCTGACAGCCGGGTAGCACCCCCCCGGCAGCGATGGCGGCGTTCTTGAGGAGATCGAGGGCCACAAACCGATCGTTCTCACTGGCTTCGGGATCGTCAAGAATCTGGCGCAATTGGCCCAAGTGACCGGGGCGCAGCAGATGGCTGATGTCACGCATGGCGGTAGCGGTGAGCAGGCGAATGGCCTCCGGTTCCACCTGGAGGAAGGTGTGTCCATTCGCGGTGTAGGTGGACACCCCCTCGGTGGTGAGGAGGCGAAACGGCGTCTCTACGGGACCCAGCGGCAACAATTCCTGGTACTCGAACTCCGGCATCTCCGCAGTTGATCATGGGTTCCACACATGTTGCGCGCAGGTCGATGACAACTGACGGCCAATCTTGACCACCAAGAGCGCTTTTCACCCAACCAGTCGGCGCTCCAGGGACGGACACAATGCGTACTCGGACTCACCTCTTGACCCTCGCAATCGTTGCGGTACTGGCCGTAGCCACGGCTGGCCCAGCATCCGCAGACGACAACAAGCACGACGACCAGCAGGAGAACAACCAGAAGAGCGACCAGAAACACGACCAGAAGGACCAGGAGAAGGACGCTCGCAAGGCCGAGAAGCAACGCCAACGCCAGGAAAAGACTTCCTGCTCCGCCGACTGGTCATCCACTTCTGCCGGCCGGCCCTCCAGCTTGCGCAATGGAAGCGCAGCTGGCCTATACGTGTGGCACGACGACTCCAAGTGGAATGTGGCAGTCACCCACCCCGGAACCCAGGTCGCCGTGTTCCAGGGCACCATCACCTTCGACACACCAGTGCAGGTCGAATCACGCCATTTGGAACGGGGATCCGACACGTATCAAAGCGCGGCTAATCGGGTGTCATTCACGCTCAACAATTACGGGGGAGATGACGGGCTGCGACTTCGCAGTACGTGCGCCACCACCATCACCGTGGCTGGCACGCTCAACGGCCAACCCTTGACCGCGCAGCAATACTTCGTCGGCAAGGCCAATGCCCCCGCCTCCGCCGTCCCCTTTGTGGAGCGACGGACCATCACCGCTTCTGTTCCCCAGTCAGTGCCCACCGTTGCACCGTGTGCACTGCCAGCATGGAACAGCGCCTATCAAGCCAAGCCGGGCAACCTGCGTGAAGGCGCAGCCGCCGGCCTGTACATCTGGTTCGACGGTGATCGACTCTTCGTGGAAACCACCCGTCCCAACCAAACAAGATCCATCATCACCGGATCGGTGGTGGTCAATGCGGCAGTGTCAGCCGTCCAAGGCGTTTCTACAGACTCCGGTGACATTGTCAGCGCGCAGACGAATGGGGCCACCTTCTCCTTCAACAACACCGGGGGCATCGATGGGTTGGAACTCCGCTCACCGTGCGCCACCCAAGTGATCATCACGGCCACCATTGACGGACAGCCTCTGGCGCCCCAGCAAGTGTGGATAGGCAAGGGCTCCATCACACCCGGCGTGGTACCTGTGACCCTCGCCCGCTGATCCAGAACCGGCACTGTCATTGGTGGCGATCACCTAGTGTCGGGTGCGTTGTCACGTTCTCTCCTTGAATCCCTCGGCTGGACCGCCGAGCTTGATGCCGATCTTGCCGCATCTCCGTTTGCTGTCGCCGATCCCTCGCTGGTACCAGCGCGCATCGTGGTTCAACAACGTGGCCGGTGGCTTACGGTGGGCCCTGCCGGCGAACTTTCGGCCGACATTCGCGGCCGCCTCCGTCGACGGGGCGTTGCCAACATCGAACTGCCCGCAGTAGGCGACTGGGTGCTGGTGGCACCGCGTCCGTATGAGGGCCGCGCCACCATTGCTGCGGTGTTGCCTCGTCGTAGCGCTCTGGTGCGGAAAGTGGCTGGGCAAGTAACCGAGGCGCAGGTGGTGGCGGCCAATGTGGACGTGGTGCTAGTCACCGTGCCCCTCGACTCCGACATCAACGTACGACGGGTAGAACGCCAATTGACCTCGGTCTGGGAAAGTGGCGCCACCCCCGTGATTGTGGCCACCAAGTCCGATCGGCGGGGTTCTCGCGACATCACCGAACTGCAGGCTGCAGCACTGGGCGTGGAGGTCATTGTGCTGTCGGCGCTCACGGGTAACGGCGTGGCCCAACTGCAACCATGGCTGGGCGCGGGTACCACCCTGGCCCTGCTCGGTCCGTCTGGAGCAGGCAAGTCGACGCTCACCAACGCCCTACTCGGCGAGGAGCGAATGGCCACCGGCGGGGTACGCGAGGGTGATGCCAAGGGTCGTCACACCACCAGTCACCGCGAGCTGGTGGTGCTCCCCGGCGGTGCCATGCTCATCGACACTCCCGGGCTGCGTGAGTTGGCACTGTGGGATGCCGATGAGGGGTTGGCCGCCACCTTCACCGACATCGAGGAGTTGGCTGCTCAGTGTCGCTTCGCCAACTGCACCCATGGCAACGAGCCCCAGTGTGCGATCCGCGCCGCTCTGGCCGACGGAACATTGGACTTGGTGAGACTTGAGGCGTGGCGAAAGCTGGAGAGCGAACTTGCTCATCTGGCCCGCAAGCAGGATGTGCGCTCCGCCGCCGAGGAGAAGCGGAAATTGGCCATCCTCGTCCGCCAGTCCCAAGCTCGGATCCGCCCGTGAGCGCCACCAGCCAGCCCACGTGGCCCACGGTGCGGGTCACAGTGGGTGCCGCCGATCTGGACTGGGTGTCGGGCGAATTGTGGGACCTCGGCACCACCGGTATCGCCGAGCATCCGTTGGACGATGGCACCGTGACACTGGTTTGCGGCTTTCCGTCTGAAGAAGCGGCGCGAAGCGCGCTCGGTTGTTTGCCGGTGAGTTGGAACCCGGAGGTGGATATGGTGCACGGAGCAGATTGGCTTGATGCGTGGCGTGAACATTTTCCGGTGACCAGGATCGGCCGGTTCTTGTTGGTGCCGGCGTGGAAAGACACCGCTGACGAGGTGCTGCTGATGGGTGACCTTGACCCGGATGACATCGTGCTGGCGTTGGACCCGGGCCGAGCATTTGGCACGGGCGCCCATCCGTCCACGGCACTGATTCTGCAACTGCTTCCGGGCCTGGTTACCCCCGGCATGTCGGTGCTCGATGTGGGATGTGGCAGTGGCGTGTTGTCGGTGGCCGCTGCGCTGCTCGGCGCATCGTCGGTGTTGGGGGTGGACATCGAGGATGAGGCGGTACGGGTGACCCACGCCAATGCGGCCCTCTCGAATATGTCGTCGGTGGTGGTCGCTGCCACCACCCCGGTGATGGATGTACCGGGGACGTATGCATTGGTGCTGGCCAACATCTTGGCTCCCGTGCTGGAGGCCTTGGCCCCGCCCATCTCAGCTCGAGTGGCCGCTGGTGGTCACCTGATTTTGGCTGGGCTCATCGATACCCAAGTGGAGCAGATCACTTCCGTATACGAGGCACTGGGGCTCACCGTGGCGTCTACCGCTGAGCACGGCATCTGGCGCAGCGTGGTCTTCACCCACTGACTCAGCCCAAGTACCCCATCGAGTGGCGCGCACAGTGCGCCCAGCGCAATCCTGGCTCCACTCGGCGCAGGGGTTCCAAAACTCAGCCCGTGTAGGAGGGGGTTCCCACGGTGCTCTTGGCGGGGCCTGCCGGGCCAGTCGATACGCCTGGCGTGGGGCCAGTAAGGGCCGTTGGCGGGGACACAGGGGGCGCAGAGACCATCAGCGTGGTGGGCGGCGCCGAGGTGGCAGGCACGGGCGTGGTGGTGGGATTAGGGGTGGTGGCGGGGGGGATGACCGGGCGGCGCTTCACCACGATCTCGTTCACGATGTCCCCCTTCGTCAACACTCGTGCCCTGGCGGCCGCATCGGCAATAGCCGTGCGTTGGGCTTGGGACTCCACGGTGCCTCGCAGTACCAACTGCTTACCCGCACCGCCGATGGTGACGGAGCGCTTCACCACGGCCCGGAGTTCCAGAGGCAACTGAGACAACGTGTCGCTCGTGAGTCGATTGTGCAGCCCACGGGTCGCTGTAGCACCCACCACCCCAGCACCGAGCGCCAAGATCGGCAACAGCAACAGCGGTACAAAATTACGTCGACGACGGATGGTGACCTCCTCGATCACCGTCCGCCGAACATGTATCGGACCTGACTCGGCCGGGGTCTCGTCGATCATCATCGAAGCTCCTCATGGCTCTGGGCGGCATCAAGGTGTGCTTCAGGCGGGACTTCGGTGTCGGCCGGCAACTCGAGCACGGCCCCGTCCACCACATCCACAGTGGCCGGGCGAGCAATTGGACGTCGACCGGCGGACAGTTGATCCACAAAGCATCGAAACCCATCCGCATCTCCGGCGACCAAATACCGAGCCTGTTCGGCCCACGTAGACACACTGGGAGCAAAGGAGATGCCAGCCTTCTTGATGGCGGCCCGCAACCTTGGCTCATCGGCATCTCTGATATCCACAAACCGAGTGATTCCATCGCTGATGAGCGCAGCCTTGATCTTGGGTCCAATGCCCTCGATCAACACGAGGTCCTCCGGGGCGGGTTCCGCAGTACCTGATCGCAACGCTCGGAAACGTGCTTCTAAGTCAGCGCGCATACGGTCACGCTCGGTTTCCAGGGCCCGGTATCGGCCTTCCCATTCACGGGCCCGTCCAACCTCTGCTTCCAGTGCGGCATAGCGGGTACGCCAGTCCGAAATGGCCCGCTCACCGTTGGACTGCGCCGACGACACCATTGCGCGAAGTTCCAGCCCCTCAGCGTCCGCCGTCACCAAGCGCAGGTTGAGCGCCGCCAGCGCCTCATCATGAGCGGACTGGAGATCGATCACGCGTTGCTGGAGCCCGTTGAGTTCCACGCGCAGTTCATCGTTGGTGGCCTTGGCCGCTTCGGCCTGAGCAGCAGCGATGGCGTGGACCTGCTCCTGCTCGTGGTGTTGACGGGCCAGCAGCGCGTCGAGTTCGGCCACCCGCGCAGACCAACCACTGATTGCCGCCTCCGCCGCCTGGGACATCGGCTGGGGCTCCGCCTGAACTGGAGGGGTCAGCGACGTTTGCTGCAACAGAGACAGTTCACCCTGCAACGCAGTGATGACATTCAGTTGCTCAGCGGCGACGGCTTCGGCTGCGTCCACTTGCGCCTGCATTGCATCTCGCCGAAGAGCATCGCTCATCACGACCATTGGCCCATCAGCCACGGGCGGCACTGACGCCAACAGCCCTTGCAATCGGACGATTTCTGCGTCCTTGGTAGTATCCGGCTGAGGTGTTTCAGTCCCCTCCGACTCCTCCACTATCCGGCGCAGCACCTGTTCCTCCGGGGTCCGCCAACCCCAGAAATGACACAGTGTCCAGCCCACCAGTCCACATATCAAACCGACGAGTGCGGTGAGCCAAAAGAATGAATTTCCCATCGAAGCTCCCCGCGATGTGCACTCCATGCTGAGCGCACATCGTCAGCGTACTGACTAAAGCGACAATGTGGGTGCCATCTCGCAGCCGCCACCTACCGCATAGCCAATTGGAGGCGTCGGTCCAATGCATCGAGGAAGTCCTCGGTGGTCAGCCACGGAGCATCCTTGCTGATGAGTACGGCCAGATCCTTGGTCATCTCCCCAGCCTCGACGGTTTCCACGCACACTCGCTCGAGTGTCTCGGCGAACTTGGTGACGTCAGGGGTGCCATCCATCTTGCCCCGGTAGCTGAGACCCTGCGTCCAGGCATAGATGGATGCAATGGGATTGGTGGACGTCTTGTTGCCCTTTTGATGCTCACGGAAGTGGCGGGTGACGGTGCCGTGGGCAGCTTCGGCTTCCACCGTCTTACCGTCGGGAGTCATCAGCACACTGGTCATCAACCCCAGCGAGCCGTAACCCTGCGCCACGGTGTCGGACTGCACGTCACCGTCGTAGTTCTTACACGCCCACACGTATCCGCCTTCCCACTTCATGGCACACGCCACCATGTCGTCGATGAGTCGATGCTCGTAGGTGAGCCCAGCCTTGTCGAACTCGGCTTTGAACTCCGTCTCGAACACCTCTTCGAAGATGTCCTTGAACGATCCGTCGTAGGCCTTGAGGATGGTGTTCTTGGTAGATAAGTACACGGGGTACTGACGATCCAAGCCGTAGCGCAATGAGGCCCGAGCAAAGTCACGGATCGAGTCGTTGTAGTTGTACATACCCATCACCACGCCGCCGTCGTCGCCGTAGTCGGCGATCTTCATCTCCACCGCAGCACTGCCGTCCTTGGGCACGAATGTCATGGTGATGGTGCCAGCGCCGGGTACCTTCCAGTCGGTGGCCTTGTACTGATCGCCGTGAGCATGGCGGCCAATGACGATGGGCTTGGTCCATCCGGGCACCAGACGCGGGATGTTGGAAATGACGATGGGCTCACGGAAGATGACGCCGCCGAGAATGTTGCGGATGGTGCCGTTGGGCGACTTCCACATCTTTTTCAGGCCGAACTCTTCCACCCGCTGCTCGTCAGGGGTGATGGTGGCGCACTTGACGGCCACGCCGTACTTCTTGGTGGCCTCGGCGGAGTCCACGGTGACCTGATCGTCGGTGGCGTCACGATGCTCGATGCCCAGATCGAAGTACTTCAGGTCGATGTCGAGATACGGCAGGATCAATTTGTCCTTGATGAACTGCCAGATGATGCGCGTCATCTCGTCGCCGTCCATTTCCACGACTGGGGTGACAACCTTGATCTTGGCCATATCGGCTCCTCTGGTTACGCTGGGTCGGACAATGTCACCCTACAAGCAAAAATAGGACAGGTTGTAGACAAGTGGGTTTAGAACGCCTTGAAGGTGATGATGGTGTGAGTGTCGGCAATGCCGGGCAGCACCTGCACCTTGGCTCCCACGAAGTGCCCTATGTCAGTATCGTCGTCCACCGAGAACTTGGCCAGGATGTCGTATTGGCCTGCCGTGGAAAAGATCTCTGAGGCAATTTCGGCATCAGCCAAGCGACTGGCCACCTCATAGGTCTTTCCCAGGTGACACTTGATCTCCACAAAGAAGGTTTGCACGAGCTCAGACGATAATCCGACGAGCTAGCGGGCCCGGCCGGACTGGCCGCCGGCGCGTCCGGATCGGCGTGGTGCACCCGAGGACGTTCCAGCAGAGGGACGGCCGCTGACCGCTGCCGGCCCACGCCCACGAGTGGCCCCACCGGGTGCGGCGCCGGATCGGCGATTGGCGGGGTTACCCATGGGACGCGGGGCACGCACCTGGGGCTCCGGCGCAGCCTGCGGGGCGGGAGTCACAAACCGGCGCGCTCCCGGCGCCAATTTCGTGAGCAATGGGTGGCCAACCTCCACCTTGGTGGTGGTGGGTGAGATGCCCGCCTGCTTCGTAAGCATACGTACATCCTTGACCTGCTCGTCGAGCATCATGGTGACCACGGTGCCATCAGCCCCGGCCCGGGCGGTGCGACCGGAACGGTGAAGATAGGCCTTGTGCTCAGCCGGCGGATCGGCATGGATGACCAGCGCCACATCGTCCACGTGGATGCCCCGGGCGGCGATGTCGGTGGCCACCAACGCAGTGGCGGTACCGCTACCGAAGGCGGCCAGATTGCGGGT
>JAYVGK010000175.1:0-2998 GCA_043772215.1 Acidimicrobiales bacterium
GGTGGATTGGTGGCGTTCGAGATGGCCCACCAGTTGAGCGCAGTAGGGGAGGAGGTGGCGTTGGTGGTGCTGCTGGACACGTTTCCCCCCCGCATCCCGGACCAACGGGTAACGGTGAAGATGCGCATCGATCGTCTGCGAGAAGACCGAATGTCCTATGTGAAATACATGGTCAGTCGACGATTGGACGCGTCACAAGAGCGTCGCCACCTCGCCAGAATTGAAGGCCTTATTGCCGCTGGCCAGAGCATTCCCAGCGAGCTTCGAAATCTGCACCTAGTCACTGCGTTCGGCAATGCAGCCTGCGGGTATGTCCTGAAACCCTGGTCGGGTCGGGTGATGCTGGTGAGGTCCGCCGAGCGACTACATTTCGCTTACCGTGCACTCAATGAGAGCTATGGCTGGGCTGAAATAGTTACGGAAAACTTTGAACTAGTGAGGGTCAATGGAAACCATGACACGCTGATTTTAGGGGCAAATGCGGGTGCAATCGTTCAAGCCATTCTGCCCGCATTGAATCCGCTTCAACTCAGCCGTGGATCCAGCAGTCGATGAGAACACCTGCAACAGCTTGGCCCGCTACCACTCGATCACGGGGTGGTGTCCCAAATGTCTGTGGGAGTTTTGATACGTCCACGAACAACACGTTGAGGTCCTTGCGGAGTACCACCGAGCCGTTCTTGGTGATGTATCCAGCATCTCCCACGCCCGAAAATGACGCCCGCTTGCCATGCTGCTTCTCCATAGCACCGAAGTACTTCGTGGTTTCATCGACGCTGTCGAGTTCCTTGACAGACACCCCGATCGATCCGTTGGTGTAGTGGTACCGGCAGCTGTACAGGCGCCTCTTCCAAGTAGTGCGGACAGCCTGCACCGTTTTCTGCTTCGTCGCTTTGGCGATCTCGCGTTGCCCTTCCTGCCCACATACCATCGCGGTTGCGGGTCGGGGATTGGAATCCGCTTTGCCTGGCATTGCTGTTGCCACTTGGAGATTGGCTGGTATCGACATGAAGCTTACGAGCGCGATCGAGGTGAAAAGCATCCGCATGGGCACAATTGTACTCCTAGCCGATTGTCGCACTTGAACTTGCGGGTGTGGTCCTTCCCACCGTACTGGCGGCTGTACTGACCGCTGGGCTGAGAGAGAGCGCACGTCCCATCGCAGTTGGTGAGCCCACGCAGGGTCGTACGCACGGCTGTTCATTGGAGCAAAAAGGCATCCGCCACCCGACGACGCTCCAAAGAGCGACGTGCTTGAGGATTGACTCCTTCGAGAGTCAATGTCGAAACCAAGTCTCGTATGACAAAGAGTGACGCCACACTTGCCTCGTCAAAGTTGTCTATGTTTGAGGCGTCGATAGTGAGATCTCGGTTGCTCATGGCAGACATCTGGGCAATGGTGAAGGGGTGTGAAGAAACGTCGAGATGTGCTCCAGGGCGCAGGATTATTCCATCGGTGGTTGCCGTCATCGACATAGGCTGCAACTCTTTGGCGCGCCGATACTGAATGATTTGTCGAAACAACATCGCCGGGAAGTAAAAAAAACATTGGAGATATCGCCGGAAGAGGCGGCTCGGTTCACGCAAAAGCCGGTAGATCCACTCGGTTCCAGTATCCTGCATCCACATCGGGGCTCGGGGCTTCTCGCCCGCCAAGAAATCAAGCGTGCCACCGACTCCTATCAATACTGGGACACCCAATGCGTGGCGGTAGCGGTTTATCCAGTACTCCTGTTTTGGGTTTCCCAGTGCAACGCATACCACATCGGGCTGGGCGGCGCGAATAGTGTCGATTGCCGCTGGGTCCATGTCGTCGACGTTCTCGAACAGCGGACCACCAAATGTAGTGACTATGAGTTGAGGGTTCTCCTTGAGAAGTTGCGCAGCCGCCTTTTCCGCAATGCCAGGGGCAGAGCCGAAGAACATCATCGTGTATCCCTTTTGGGCGCATCGTTGCGCAAGTGCAGGTACGAGATCAGCGCCACTGACACGTTCCACTAAGCGAGTCTGCAAAAGCCGAGAACCCCACACCACCGGCATCCCGTCCGCGACAGTCAGATCTGCGTGTTGGAGGATCAAACGGAGAGCCGCTCCTCGTTGCGCATTCACGAGGAATTCCAAGTTCACGGTGGTTACTTGGTGCGTCAGTTTAAGGAGTCGGCCACGTTGCACGAACTGGTCAATTCGATCTACGGCCTCTTCGAGGGTGACGCGATCGACCGGGATACCATCCAACACCGCTATGGACCGAGGATTTAGAGAGTGCCCATCTCCTACGAGTTGGGTGACATCGTTGCTTTGGAGAGGCTTGGTGGACTGCTTCACGCCCTGATATCGGCGTCAGCGTGTCGACTCCTGAGCTCTACGTTTACTGGACCACCGGAAAAGTCCGCTGATTGTTGTTCCGGAAGTCTTTCCGCTTGCACAAAACGAGCCAGGGAAGCTGCGTAGCTGTCAAGGTCGGCCTGCTCCACCCACAAGCGACCCGCCTCGCCCAGTCGGAGAGCCAGGTCAGGATCATCGATTAACCGTTGGATGGCAGTTCGTAGCATCTGGGGATTCTCAGGGTCGATGTACAGACCCGTCCGCTCGTGCTCGATGACGTCGGTCTGTCCGGGCGTCTTCGTGCAAATGACACACTTGCCCATCGCCATGGCTTCCAGGATGGTGGTGACGCCAGCCTGAAACTCAACCGGTGCCAATGGGACCACCACGAACTTACAGTCGGCGTATAGCTGACGGAGGTCAAAGTGGCTGAGCTGGCACACTTCGACGTTGGACGGGAGGGTTTCTCCTTGGAGCAAGTCTGGATTGGTGGACCACGGGGATCCAGACGCGATAACTACGTCGATCGGCAAATCCCGGGTGGCCTCGATCAACGTTCGGTAGTCGCGGTGCTCCAGCCCGGCGGAGCAAATGGCATTCCGGGGCCGAGCGGCAGCGTTGCCGGGTGAAAAGAACGTGGTGTCGACCATAAATGTGGTGAGCACGACTTTGG
>JAYVGK010000176.1:0-3191 GCA_043772215.1 Acidimicrobiales bacterium
AGGGTGGCGGCATGGAGAAATACCCTCGGCGATGGAATGGTCCGCTTGGCGCCGCCGTAGGCCGTGTCACCCACCACCGGATGGCCAATGGCGGCCAGATGTACCCGGATCTGATGGGTCCGGCCGGTCTCCAGGCGACACGCCACCAACGCAGTGGCTTCGGGATGCTCGAACTGCTGGGTGACTTCGTAACGGGTGCGCGCCTCACGACCCGATGCTGACACTGCCATCCGGGTGGGATCGGAGTCGGAGCGGCCCACCGGGGCATCGATGAGTCCGGCGCGGGCCGAAAACCTGCCCCAGGCCAATGCCACGTAGCGCCTCTCCACGGACCGTGCTGCCAATTGCTTCACCAGGCTGGCCACCGCCTCTGAAGTGCGGCCCACCATCAACAACCCGGAGGTGCCTTTGTCGAGGCGATGCACGATCCCGGGACGGATGTCCTGGTCGCCAACCGCCAACGCTGCTAGATCGGGATATCGAGCCAGCAACCCGTGTACCAGCGTGCCCTTGATCGTGCCCGTTCCGGGGTGCACAACCAATCCCGGCGGCTTGTTCACCACCAAGACATCGTCATCTTCGAACACCACGTCGAAGCGAATGGACGGGTCCGGGTCCAGGGTCACCACTACCACCGTGGGGGTGGCGTCGACCACAATCTCGTCGCCGATGTGAACCCGTCGGGATCGGGAGGTGACCACCTGCCCGCCAATGGTGACCTTACCGTTGTCCACTGCCAACGCTGCATCGGAGCGGGTGAACCCACCAATGACGGCAACCACACGGTCTATCCGTTCCCCCTCGAGGGCCTGGGGCACGATTTCGGAGGTGCTCACGGGTGCACCACAGGGGCGGGCACTCGGGATTGGCGCACGAGGTTGATGACCATCAGCACCACACCGACAGTGAGTGCAGAGTCGGCCACGTTAAACACCGGCCAAAATCGCAGGTCAACAAAATCCACCACTCCTCCCCTGCCCCAACCCGGTGCGCGAACGACGCGATCAATCACATTGCCCACCGCTCCGCCCACGATGAGACCGAATGCCACCACGGCCACGGGCGTCGGAGCAGCGGGGTCGGTGGGCGACCGTCGCAGCTCGCGTCTGGCCACCCACGCCAACGCTGCGGTGAGTATCACAATGGGCGCCACGATGGCTGAGCGCCCCTGTCCAATACTGAATGCCACACCAGTGTTGACGGCATGCACGAGGCGGGTGCCACCGATGAGATCGGTTCCGTCGCCGGGTGCCCACGTCGACACCACTGCCCATTTGGTCAACTGGTCGATGATGAGCACCGAAGCCACCACTGCACCAGCCACCATCATCCGCCGCCGGACGTCCCAACGGACCGGGCCCTGCAGGGGTCTGTTCACCGGCGGGACAAGCCACCGCTCTTACACGAGATGCACAGCGTGGCATGCGCCATGGCCGTGAGGCGGGCGCGGGCGATGGGCTTGCCACAGTTGAAGCAGATGCCGTAGGTGCCGTTGTGCATGCGCTCGATGGCACGGTCGATTTCTTCCACGGTGAGTGCAGCCTGGGCCGACATGGCCAGATCACGCTCGCGCTCGATACTGGTACCAGCACCTTCACCCGACTCGTCGTCGAACTGAACATCGCCGGGTTCCATGTCCGCAGCCAGGGAATCGGCCTCGGCCCTCAGCATCAAAGCCTGCGAGGTGTAGGTGGCATGTTCTTGAGCCAACAGCTTCGTTTGGGCGGCCAAAAATTCCTTCTCCGTGAGCGAGTCCAGAGCTGCATAGGGGTCATCGGCATCGATGGGCTCCACCCGCTTCGGAGGCATCGGCCGTGCCGGTGACGCCACTCGCACTGCAGCCACACGTGGCAGCAGTGGCCGTATCGGCATAGCAGCGCCCAATGTGGAGGATGCGGGAGGCGACATGGTTGCGTTGGCCGACACTTGGGCGGCGGCCTTGGCAGCCTTGGTGACCTTGGCCGGGGCCTTCTCGGCAGCGGCTGCCTTGGTTGCAGGTTTCGGTGACGGGCTCGCCGTAGTCGTTGGCGCTGCTTTGGCTTTGGGAGCAGCAGCCGGAGCCGGGGTGGCCTTGGCGGCCGCCTTCACGGGTGCTTTGGTTGGGGCTTTGGCCGGGGCTTTGGCCGCAGGCGTGGCTTTGGCCGCAGGCGTGGCTTTGGCCGCGGGCGTAGCTTTGGGGGCAGGCTTGGGTGCGGGTTTGGAAGCAGTGGCCGCCGACTTCTTGACCGATGACGGTACTTTCGTTTCCGCCGGCGCAGTCGGAGCGGTGGACTTGGCTTTGGACGATGGCTGATTCACTTTTGCGACCTTCAGTGCGGGGGGAGGTGGAGATGCCGTAGGCGGCTTGGCGGAGACAGGGGATTTGGCACTGGTTCCGGAGGCACTACCCGACACTTGGGTGGCCGAAACCGACTTGGCAGTGGCACTGGGCGAGGCCCCGGCGACTTGCTTGCGGGGGGAACTCATTTGTTTGGACGGCTTCCGATCAGCTTCGGAGCCAGACTTGGATGTGGATGGGGAACTGGCCATGGCGCCTCTCCTCCCGCTCAAGGGCGCTGGACATTAGCACCGTTGCCATAACTGTTCGGCCATTCGCCGCAGCGTAAGAGATCCTCAAACGGAGCGAGCAGAGTCTTCATCGTGGCGTAGGAGCGGCCCATCATCGAGCGTGATGAACATCTGAGGGGCCGCCACGCTACTGTCAGCTTCGGTGGGGGGCGCCGACGCCGCAGGGACATGAAGTGCATCAAGGCTGCGAATGTGCTCTTCGAACTGGGCCCGCAGCACTTGGCGGGCCTGCGCCACGTGATCGCTGAGCTGCGCCAACTCGATACGCCGCATTGCTTGCTGCTCGACGAGGCCAGACAATTCGTGCTGCAACTCAGCTGCTCGGGTAGCCGTCATGCGCTGGGCAGTGGCTTGTGCTTCAGCCACCACTACCGCCGCCTGCGTTTGCGCCTGTTGCTGGGTGCCGTCAGCTTCGCAGGCTGCGGCAGTGAGGATCTTGGCGGCATGCTCGCGAGCGTCGGCCACGATGCGTTCCGACACGGACTTGGCCTCGGTGACGACCAAGTCGGCCGCCCGCTGGGCCAACACCAAGGTGCGCCGCACGGACTCATCGGGCTCAGATCGCTGCGCAGGGCGGGTCTCGGCCTTGACCGCGCGCTCCTCGGCGCGCTCGGCGCGCTCGA
>JAYVGK010000177.1:0-2720 GCA_043772215.1 Acidimicrobiales bacterium
GATAGGGGTTGACGCATTCGACAAGGTCAGTGCCGCAATCTCTGCAGGAGACATGGACGCGGTGCGACGCGATTTGCGAGCCGTTGGTTTACTCGGCACCGAGACAGTGGTGGGAACACAGAGGCTGCCTGGACCAATGGTGGCAGTGCAGCGCCAACGAAACGCTCTCGTGGCAGGAGGAATCGCCGCAGTGCTTCTTGTGGCGGCACTCATCGGTTACTTCGCGCTCCGAGATGACAAATCTTCAGATTCCACGGTGCTGGCGGTGAATACCTCCGTTGTAGAGACAACCTCATCAACCCCGTTCGGTGATGTGACGCCAACCACGCTTGCCCCGCCACCATCACCATCCGTGGCACCTGCGACGGTGGGCGCTACCGCGGCCCCTGCACCTACGAAGCCAGGGTCGGTCTCCACGATTGTGGCGGCTCCACCAGCGGTGGACACAACACGGCCACGTGGCGCTCCCGTGACCAACCCCCCGGGGGCGACAACGGACGTCATTACGACAGCCTCCCGTTCGTCCACGTTCTCGCCCTATCTGTCCATGGTGGAGGCAGCCGGCCTCACCACCGAATTGAAAGCGCTCAATCAATCGACGGTCCTGGCTCCCACGGAGTCGGCGTTCTCGGCATTGCCGGTAGAGGTCCAAGTCGCCCTGCGATCCCCCTCCAACCGAGACGTACTCATCCGGGTTGTGCGCTACGGCATCATTCCCCAACGGGTGATGTTGAACCAGTTCAGCACTTCTCAACTCAAGTCAGTGGAGGGATCTGCGCTGAACGTGGTGGTAGGCAACGGCACCGTAATGATAAACGATGCCACTGTCACCGGGCCAGACGTATCTACATCCAACGGTGTGCTGCTGCATGCCATCGACAAGCTCCTTGTTCCACCCGGAGTGAACCTGAGTGCGCTGGTACCGAAGCCCGCGACCACTGCGGCAACTCCACTCACTCCTGCGACCAATGCCGCGACCCCGTCAACGACGGCGCCGACCGCTCCACCAACAACGACGCCTCCACCCCCCGCAACCTCTGCGGCGACCTCCACCACCCCATCCAGGCCTACCACCACCTGATTGCAGCCCAGCGTAGGGTGACTGCTTTCAGGCCGTTGGCGCTCGCAGTTCGGTGCCTATGTGGATGATGTTGGAGTTGAGGATCACGTCATACGGTTTCAGTGTGCGCGCCATATCGCACCGGTCTAGGCACGCTTTGGGGTCACAAGGGGCAATTCAGTGCGAACGCGGCAGACCCAACACATGTTCAGCAATGTAGGCAAGGATCAGTTCCTGGCTGATGGGCGCAATGCGCGGCAGTCGAGCCTCACGAAAGTACCGCTCCACGTGGTACTCGGTGGCGTACCCGTAACCGCCATGAGTTTGTACGGCTCGATCGGCAGCAAAAAACCCGGCTTCTGCGGCAAGGTATTTCGCCAGGTTGGCCTCCTCTCCACAGGGCTTTCCCGCATCTATGAGCAAGGCCGCCTCGCGAATCATCAGACCTGCAGCGCGCAACTTGGCATGGGCTTCGGCCAACGGAAAGGCAATGCCCTGGTTCTTGCCAATCGGCCGGTCGAACACCACTCGTTCGTTGGCGTATGCGACCGCTCGACGCAACGACGCGATCCCGATACCAAGTGCCTCAGCGGCCACCAAGATGCGCTCGGCGTTGAGACCACCGAGGAGATATTGAAAGCCTTTCCCCTCGTCTCCGACGCGGTCCTCTGGTGGCACCCTCACCTCGTCGTAGGTCGTTTCGCACGACGCCACCGCGTTGCGACCCATCTTGGAAATGGCACGAGCCTCCACACCATCAGCGTGACGGTCAACCAAGAACAACGTCATTCCATCGGTCGGCTTCTTGCACTCGGCCAGCGGCGTGGTGCGGGTGAGTAACAGGATACGGTCCGCTTCCAGTGCCTTGGAGGTCCACACCTTGCGGCCGTTGATCACATAGTGATCACCGTCTCGCACCGCACGGGTGCTGATCTTGGTGGTATCGGTGCCAGCGTTGGGTTCCGTGATACCAAATGCAACGTGCAGCGACCCATCAGCGACACTCGGCAGGAAGCGCTGCTTCATGGCTTCGGTGCCGTGCATCACCACGGGATGCATACCGAAGATCGATAAGTGCACAGACGATGCCCCATTCATGCAGGCCCCGGACGCGGCAACCTCCTCCAGGATGGCTGCGGCATGACGGATGCCCTGCCCCCCACCGCCGTATGCCTCCGGAATGGCAATACCGATCCAGCCCCCCGCTGCCATTTCTCGGTAGAACTCCCACGGAAAACGGTGATCTGCTTCACAGGCCGCCCAGTAGTCGTCATCGAAGCCACGGCACAATTGCGCCACGGCGTCTCGAACCAACGTGATGTCGTCATCGATGAACGCGTCCATATTTCGACCCTACCTGCACCATCTATGAGGTCACCATGTCAGCAGGAACTCCAAGTGTCTACGATCGCCCCATGGACGTCTCCGATCGCATTGAGCTGCATGAACTACCGGGCCGTTATGGCGACACGATTGATGACCGGGACTGGGATGGTCTGGGCCGCATCTTCACCGAGGACGCCACCTTTGACCTCACCGACCTTGGGGTGCCGATGCTCACCGGTCTCGCCGCCATCAAGCAGTTCATGGAGGTGGACGCCGAACATCCCCTCACCCACATGATGACAAACATCTACGTGGATGAGCGGCCCCAACGAGT
>JAYVGK010000178.1:0-2170 GCA_043772215.1 Acidimicrobiales bacterium
CCGTTGGGGAAGCCACCCAGGAAGTAGCTGGAGTAGATGAACAACCCGCCGAACAGATAGCCCCAATACGAGAATGCATTCATCCGGGGGAAGGCCACGTCTCGGGCGCCGAGTTGTAGGGGCAGGAAATAATTGAAGAATGCCGCTGATAGCGGCATCACCACCAAGAACACCATGGTGGTGGCGTGCATGGTGAACAAGCCGTTGTAGGTGACTGCGCCCACCACGGAGCTGTTGGGCGCAGCCAACTGCAGCCGGATGAACAGGGCCTCGATGCCTCCCACCAAGAACCAGAACATGGACGTGCATCCGTACATGATGCCGAGTCGTTTGTGATCGACCGTGGTGACCCACGACAAGAAGCCCTTGGTGGATTCCACCGGGCGGCGCAGGAGACCTGCGTCGGATCCGGAGGTGCGTGGTGCCGGTGCGTAGGCGGCTGGTGGCTCTAGAACGAGTGTCATCTCAGTGTGCTCCGATGTCTGCGATCACTTGAGGGAGTGGATGTAGGCGACGAGCTGCGTGATCTCGTTATCGTTGAGTTTGCGGATGACCATCTTCGCTCCCGGTTTGAAGGCCTGAGGATTTTTGAGCCAAGCCCGAAGATTGACGTCGTCGAGCGGGGCAATGGCCCCGGCGAAATGCCGACGGCTTCCGATATGGGTGAGGTTGGGGCCGATCTTGCCGGCGTCAACGGTGGGGTCATACCCTTCGTTGGATTTCAGGTAGTGACACGAGGAGCACCCACCAGAGCCCACGAAGAGAGCCTGCCCAGCCTTGGCCAGCGCAGTGGTGGGCTCCGCCGCCGCCCCTTCCTGGCGGGCCAACCATTTGCCAAATTCGGCCGGACTGTCAACCACCACCTTGAAGCGCATGTTGGCATGGGACGTACCGCAGAACTCCGCGCACTGGCCGTACAGCGTGGCGCTCTTGCCGTTTTTCACCAGCGACGTATCGGCCTGCAGATTGAGATGGTTGATGCGACCTGGGATGGCATAGATCTTGCCCGACAACTTGGGGACCCAGTAGTTGTGGATGACGTCCATGGAGGTGATGGCCAGGCGGACCGGGCGACCTGCAGGGATGTGCAGTTCATTGGCCGTAGACATATATGGCGTGGACTCTTTGAGGACGCCCCCGATTTTGCGGCCCGGGTTGTTGGGATCGGCCACGATGGACGGCTTGGGGTCGAGCTTGGTTTGCCCTGTACGTGGATACTGGTACTCCCACCACCACTGATGACCGACCACGGTGATGTCATACGCGTTTTTAGGGGTTTTGGCCACTTCGAAAATGGTGTTGACCGAGAACACGCCGATGACGGCGAGCAACACGGCGGGACCGGCGGTCCACAAGATTTCACCGGTGGTGTTGCCGTGCACCTGCACCGGGATGTCGTCATCGTTGCGACGACGGAACTTGATGACGCAATAAATGACCAAGGCATAGACCAGCACCAGCATGAGCCCGGCGATGATGAACGTGGGGTACGCAACCCGATTGATCTTGCGTGGGTACGGACCCTCAGGCTTCAAGAAGCCATCCTGGGGCGCGTTGGATGCGCAGGCGGAGAGGGCCAGAGCCAACAGGGTCGTGGCCACTGCCCCCTTCAGAGGGGCACGCCAGCGACGTGGACGATCAGATTGCACGGGTAGAGCCTTTCGCAACACGTGCCCTATCGCAAAACGCGAAGAGCACGAAAGACTATGGGGTCTATCGGAGTAGGGCATGGATGTGGTGTCTGAGACTGTTCTCGGTGACGGGGCCGGTGACGCGAGCGGTTTCGCGCCCATCGGAGTCAACGAAGATGGTGGTTGGCAATCCTGCCAGTTGCAACGACACTGCCAGATCGCCGGATTCATCCAGGGCAACCGGAAAGTTCACTCCCAGACCGCTGACGAAGGCCAAGGCGGCGGGACGAAACTCCAGCTGGTCGACGCCAAGAAATGCCACGGCCGGTTCCTCAGATGCCACCCGCACCATCATCGGCAATTCCTTCTTGCACGGTACGCAGGTAGACGCGAACACGTTGATGACGAGGCGACGACCGAGGTAGTCGGCGTTGGTGTGGCGGACCGACGGCGTATGCAGGTCTGGGAGGTCGATCGCAGGCAACGCCTGTGGCGACGCTGAGCGACCGAGACAACCCGAACAGACGAGCACCAGCGCG
>JAYVGK010000179.1:0-3016 GCA_043772215.1 Acidimicrobiales bacterium
AAGCGCGCGTACGATTCGATGAATGGCCCTCACTTCGAGTTCTTCGGGCGCCAATTCAACGATATACGCCATCAGTGATGCCGCCCCGATGTCATTATCGGGCCTTTCGGCCTGATAGGCAAGTGCGGTTTCGAATCGATGATGACCGTCAGCAACCACCACGTCGTTGGCGTTGACAGCGGCACACATCGCAGCAATCCGCTGCTTGTCACGCACGATCCACAGTTCGTGACGTACCCCCTCGTCATCGACAGCCCAGTGATGGGGAGCCCCTATGGGCACATACGACTGTGCCAGCCCCTCCGTCATGGACAGGCCCCAGATGGGGGACAGATTGGTACGCGTGGCACGCAGCAACGACAAACGATCGGCCTTGTCCTTGGCGGTGGTTTGCTCATGCGGCAAAATGCCACCGATGCCTGGCTGCTCGAGAGCCAATTGGCCGATGATGCCGGTGGTGACCGTGACCCGCCCTGATTTGTCATCAGCTGTCATTCGATAGATGGACAGCGTAGGAACATCATCAATTTCCAGCGTTGCATCGACCAACCACTGGTGTAGGCGTTGTTGAGCCAACTCATATCGATTGCCCCCGTCCACATCTCGGGGATAATCGAGCCGTACCGAATTTGCTCGATCACGACTTTCCAACGCCAAGCGACCAGCGTCGCTGATGACGTCATACGGCGGAGACACCACTGACGACACGTCCGGAGACTGGGAATAGCGGATGGCGGAGAAGGGAGCGAAGCGGACCACGTCATCAGCCTGTCAGATCGAACTGGGGCCCATGCCACGATACGGGAAACTCAACCTGCACTGTCGGTGGTAGGACGGGGGGGTGCCATGGATATGCGACCTTGATGGAGTGCTGTGGCGGGGCGATGAAGCAATACCCGGGTCGATGGCGGCCATCGATCGGCTGCGACAGTCAGGCGAAAGAGTCCTGTTCCTGTCGAACAACTCGTCGATGACGGTGGCTGCCTATCTAGCCAAGTTCGCATCCATGGGCTTGGCCGTCGGCGGTGACGACGTGTGTACGTCAGCCCAAGCGGCGGCGGAATTGGTGCAGCCCGGTGAGCGCGTGTTGGTGCTCGGCGGCGACGGAATCACTGAAGCCCTGCGCAGGCGGGGGGCGAAGGGTGTGCAGATCGAGGACGAGACCGATCACCGGTCCATCGATGTGGTGATGGTGGGACTCGACCGGGCTTTTTCTTACCCGCGTCTCACCGTCGCCGTGCGTTGTGTTTTAGGCGGCTCCCGACTCATCGGTACCAACGACGATCCCACCTATCCAGCTGCAGACGGCTTGAATCCCGGTGGCGGGGCACTGTTGGCCGCCGTGGCCTTTGCCAGCGGGGCCACCCCCGAAGTCGCTGGAAAGCCGTACGAAGCCACAGCCGTGCTGGTCCGATCCCGGCTGGCAATGTCGGGCGATGCCGCAGGCGAGTTGGTGTTGGTGGGAGACCAACCCCTCACCGATGGACGGATGGCCAAAGTGCTGGGCGCCCGATTTGCCTTGGTGCTCACTGGGGTTACGTCGGCCGACCAGGCACCGTTTGCCGATCCCAAGCCTGACGTGGTGGTCTCGGACTTAGCTGCACTCGTCGATGCCACCTTGGGCAAACCCGTTGGCACAGGCTCCGGCTGACCCGAGCGTTTACCTCCGCAACGCCAGAGCTCGGGTGGCAGCCGCCACTGCCGCCCCGAATGCAAATCCACCAACATGGGCCACCCATGCCACCCCTGAGTTCGGGGCCAAGAAGAATTGCGATAAAAACCAAAACCCCAAGAGCCATGCCGCATTGATCCGGGCCACGAAAGGGATGATGATGACCGTGACCAGCGTGGTGACTCGTGCTCTGGGGTACAACACCACGTAGGCCCCCATGACCCCAGCGATGGCCCCCGATGCCCCCACCACCGGCACTGTGCTGGAGGGGGCCGCAAGCACGTGAGCCAGAGTTGCCACCACTCCCGCAAGGAGATAAAACAACAAAAACTGTGGTCGCCCCCAGCGGTCTTCGATGTTGTTGCCGAAAATCCACAGGAACAACATGTTGCCGGCAAGGTGGAGAAGACCACCGTGCAGGAAGATCGATACCAGTATCGATGCCAGGATCGATTTATTGGGAAACGTTTCTGCGGCGGCCACCACCGAGGGATGGACTTGGTTGCAGGCCCGATCGTTGCCTCCCTCGAAGGTGGAAATGACCTCCCCATTGGTGAGGGGTCGGTGTTGGAGTACTTCACACGGAACGGCCGCCCACCCAAGCGTGAAGGCCAGATCCCGTCCACCGGCACTGGTGCCGAAGTCCAGTGATGGGCTCCGACGGTGCAGGGCGATGACGGGGTTCTTGCCGTGTGGTTGAACCAGCACCCAGACCAAGGTGGTGAACACGATCAAGGCCAGGGTAACCACGGCTCGGCGCTGGGTAGGGTTGTGGTCACGCAACGGGATCATCGTGGCCACCGTAGAACGGCCGTGTCGTAACCGGAGGGCGTCACCAACCTCTACAACCCCGACAAGTAGAGGTTCACTCAAGGATCTCGTTTGGGAAAAAAGTCCATTTGGGGATCTCCCCTGACAAGAATCGACTTTGGACCCAATCTTGTCTGGGTGAGGTTGGTAGGGCGGGGGGCTGAGCCGAGCGATTGCTGGGGCCGGCGGTACGCTCTGCGCCATGCGCCGACGACTCGACACCGAACTCGTCCGACGCGGGCTGGCTGAATCTCGCGAGCTGGCGCAATCGGCCATAGCTGATGGTCGGGTAAGGGTGCGGGGATCGGTGGCGGACAAGGCGGCACGCCAGGTTGACGACAGTGACCCGGTGATCATCACGGGTCCGGGGCCCCGCTTTGTGAGCCGGGGCGGTGAGAAACTCGATGCTGCGCTGAACCGCTTTGCCATCGACGTCGAGGGTCGGGTCGCCCTTGACGCCGGAGCATCGACCGGGGGGTTCACCGATTGCCTCATCCAGCGTGGCGCTCAACGGGTGATCTGTGTCGACGTGGG
>JAYVGK010000180.1:0-6354 GCA_043772215.1 Acidimicrobiales bacterium
GTTCTGGTGGGGCCGTTTGGCCTCCAAGGGCTGGCACTGTCGTTCGCCATTGCCTACAATGTCAGCGCGGTGATCGCAGGGGTAGTAGTGGCGCGACGAACCAACGGCTTGGAACTAGCCCGCCTGCTGCGTACTGGTATCGGGGTGCTGGTGGCCAGTGTGGCCATGGGACTTGCGGTACTGGCAGCGTCGAAGTTGTGCGAGGCCGTCATCTTCGCAGATGGGCGCCCGCCCGGTCGTTCGCTGGGACTGCTGGTGGAGGTCTTGGGGTCGGTGGGCGCGGGTGTTACCGTCTACCTGTTCGCTGGTCGTCTGGCCGGCTTGAACGAGTTGACCAGCCTTGTGGCAGGACTCCGTCGTCGCCTGGGTCGGGCCGCTCGTTGACCCCATCATTCCCTAGGACACCATGAGCACCGTTCGCATCGTCACCGACAGCGCATGTGATCTCAGCGATGAGGAAATCGTCAGGTACGCCGTCACAGTGGTGCCCTTGTCGATCCGTTTCGGTGAGCAGGAGTACGTGGATCGCCAGGATCTCACTGCGCAGCAGTTCTGGGCCAAGGTGGCTGCCTCGCCCATGTTGCCAGAGACCGCGGCACCCTCCCCTGGAGCGTTCGAACAGGCGTTTCGAAACGCCGCCAACGATGGTGCCAGCGGGGTGGTGTGCATTGTGTTGTCGTCGAAATTGTCGGCTACGTACGGCTCTGCTCAGCTCGGCGCCAAGTCCGCAGCTGATGTCATCGATGTCCGTGTGGTGGACTCGTTGTCGATCACCTCGGGGCTAGGCACCATGTGCATTGTCGCTGCACGACGCGCTCAGGGCGGCGCAACGCTTGATGAGGTAGAAGAAGCCGCTCGAGCTCTGGTGGGACGTACGCGCGTGTATGGCGGTCTCGACACGTTGGACAACCTCAAAAAGGGGGGGCGTATCGGTGGGGCGCAAGCCCTCATCGGTTCGCTGCTGTCCATCCGCCCCATCATCGACATCAGTACCGGCGAAGTGGAACAGGTAGGCAAGCAGCGCACTCGCGCCAAGGTGTTTGCCCAACTCGTGCTGCAACTCACCACCGCTCAAGCCGATCATGGTGCGGTGGAGAACGTGGCGGTCATGCATGGTGATGCCAACGACATCGAAGACTTTCTGCAACTGCTCTCCGCCACCTACCCGCGTCGCGACATCCGGGTGGGCCAGATCGGCGCCGTCATTGGTACTCATGGTGGTCCGGGAGTCATGGGCCTCACCTTCAATCTCCCGGTCTCTCCATGATGATGCGACGCGCTCCACGCTTCGTGGGCCGTAGCTAGCCGGAGGTCTCGCTCATCACCTCCAACACAGCTCCGGCTTCCGAACCCGAACACCGACCTCCTCCGAGTGTCGGTTCCATCGGAGACCGGCTGGGCAACCGCTATCGCCTTCTGCGTCCGCTCGCTCGCGGTGGAATGGCTGAGGTATGGGAAGCACATGACGAAGTTCTGGACCGAGCCGTGGCAGCCAAGATCTTGTATCCGCATCTTGCCGCTGACCCTGGCTTCGTCACACGTTTCCGTCGGGAAGCGGTGGCCGCAGCTCGCCTCAACCATCCCTCGATCGTGGCCGTCTACGACACTGGCGTAGATCATTCCGATCGTGGTCAGCGCGCGTACATCATCATGGAGTTGGTGCCAGGTAGGACCTTGCGTGCTGTCATGAGTAAGGGCGACTTGCGTATCGAAGATGCCGTGGACATCGCTGCGCAATCAGCCGACGCTCTCGCCTACGCCCACCAACAGGGTTTTGTTCATCGCGACGTCAAACCAGCCAACGTGATGGTGCAACCGGACGGCAGAGTCAAAGTGGCCGACTTCGGTATCGCCAAAGCCATCCAAACTGACCCCGACCACGAAGATCTCACACAGGCCGGAGCCATCCTCGGAACCGCCAAGTACCTGTCCCCGGAACAGGTCGACGGTGTGGGCGTAGATGCTCGATCCGACATCTATTCCCTCGGCGTGGTGCTGTACGAGATGGTGTGCGGCCGCCCCCCGTTCACCGGTCCTACGGACCTTTCCACTGCGTTGTTACACGTCCAAGGAACTGCCCTGCGGCCACGCCAGGTTCGAGCTGGAATCCCCCGGCCCCTCGAAGACGTCATTGTCACGGCCATGGCTCGCGACCCTGCGCACCGCTTTCCACGAGTGGCCGAGTTTGCACGCGCATTGAGAGCAATTGATCTGCGCGCAGATGATGCTGAGCCCACCATTGCCCGTGGTCCAACGGATCACACACCGGCACGAGGCGTCGCTACCAATGACACGGTGCTGGTGGCCCGCCAGCAAACTACCGTCGTCCAGCGACCGGTACCCAGCGCGCCAGCCAAGAGGTCGCGACGTTGGGTGGTGGCCCCGCTTATGGTTATCGGACTGCTAGTGGGCGGCGCTGCTGGCTGGAAAGCCGCAAGCCCGCCGCGTGAGGGGGCAGTGATACCGATCGTCAAAATCTCCTCCTTTGACCCGCTCCCTGGCGGTGACGGTCGAGAGCGCGACGATTTGCTGTTCGCCCTCACGGACGGAACTCCTACGGCATGGACCACGGAGTCATATAATTCAGCGGACGGTTTCTTGGCCAAGCGTGGGGTGGGCGTTCGCCTCGACCTGGGCTCCGTCAAACACGTAGGCTCGCTTATAATATATACGCCTACTAAAGGGTGGAATGCCGAGATGTACCTCGGTGAAACGGCGGCTGACACCATCGGTGCATGGGGTCAACCCGTGGCCCGAACCGACAATTTGAATATGGCACAGTTTGCCCTCGATGGAGGTGGTCGCAAGGCGCGCTATGTACTGCTGTGGATCACCAATCTGGGACCCAATAGACGGGTGGCCATCACGGAACTCGGCGTCCGTGGATAGCCCCCGTACTTCTGGTGGCGCTGGAAAATTCAACAGGAACGCTGTTTCCCAAGAAAGCGAACTCATCAGCGCGGCCCGCAATGGGGACCGCTCCAGTATGGATCAATTGCTGCGTTCGCATCGCGATCGAATCTGGGCGATTTGCCGACGCATCACGGGCAACGACGCAGACGCCGCAGACGCCACCCAAGAGGCGCTGATCTCCATCGTGCGCCATCTCAGCCGTTTCGACGGCGCGTCCTCATTCTCTACATGGACATACCGAGTGGCCACCAATGCTGCGCTCGACGAGTTGCGTCGTCGCGTTCGCCGCCCCACGCCCGTCGACGAATTGCCCTTTGACGCAAGACACTCCGCCCACACTGACCGAGTTCCCGATCAGTTGGCCGACCGCCTTGCCGTAGACGCAGCACTCGCGGTACTTCCCCCCGATTTCCGGGCTGCGGTGGTGCTGCGTGACCTCTGCGATCTCGACTACGCCGAGATTGGGGAGATTCTCGGCATTCCTCCGGGGACGGTTCGGTCTCGAATTGCGCGAGGCCGCGCTGCGCTTGTCCCGCTGCTCAACGGGAACCGCAACCCCTCGCCCAATCGTCATAAAGAGACGCCATGAATGATCAACCAACCATCGACGAAATCTGGGATGCAGGGCACCTCCGCTCAGAGTCCATTTCTGCGCGTCTTGACGGTGAACTCATCGAGGGCGCTGACGCGCATCTGATCAGCTGTGATGAGTGTCAAAGTCGCATGGCGGAGTTCACGATGGTCAGAACACGTATGAGTGCGTTCCTAGGTTCCACACCGAACATCCTCGATCTCCTCTCCAACCGTGCCCTCGAGGAGATGACCGGCGGTTCTCCACACACCGGTGCTCCGGATATGGCGAGCGCGTCGGCGCCGGTCATTGCTCCTTCGATGGCTGCAGTCACGGATCTGGCCCTTCGACGAACGCAACGATCAAAGCGCTTCATGGCCATAGCGGCCGTGGCCGCAGTTGCTGTCATCGGGATCGGCGTCGGCTCCGTGGTGCGAGCCAATCGCCCGGTTGCCCCCAACGATCAATTGGCCGAAGGCGACTCCACTCCCCGATTGAAGTTCGGCGAATCGCCCACCATTAGCCCTGTGCCGCCGGGTGCCATGACGCAGGGAACAGACCAGTCGGCACGATCTTCGGCGGGCACTTCTTTACCGACCGCCGACGCTGCCGTGCCCGCGCCACTGCCCGACCCCCCCCTTTCTGCTACTGAGTTGACCGCCAAGAATTCTGCTGAGCTGCCTACGGGGGTACCCCCAACGGCGGGCCACGCCATCAAGCCCACCGCCCCCAACACCAACCACCTCGATGCAGTACCGCCCGCATCCCAGTCGGTCGGTTCTGGTGCGCTGAGCAAGGCCCCAGCCGCAGGCGGGGCTGGGGTTGCGCCCACCCTTCCCGTTCTCGACGCCTCATCACCCGAAGCTCTCCAAATCCTGCTTACCAACAACCCCGCACTGGTGGACACCTTGGTCTTGGCCGGTCCCTGCCTCACAGAACTCCGTACTGCGCTCGGAGGTGCCGAGGTCCGCCTGGGCGCCGCCCACATCAATGCCCACAACACCGTCATCGGTGTCACACGCACCGTCGACAAAAAGGGAAGTTATTTACGGATCGCCGAAGCCGATCCCATCTCATGCTTCGTCAGCGAAATCAGCGTTCCCATCCAAGGACCAAGCACTACCAATGCAAAGTAGAGTTCTGGCGATGAACCAGACTCCGCCACACGACGCCGACTGGGCTGCCCAGTTGGTCGATTCGCTGGATTCCGTCATTGCCAGCGTCCGATCCAAGACCGCAGATCCCATTGCGCGAATCGTGCGCTACCTGGTGTTCGGAGTCATGGCATTGGGCGTCAGCGTAGTTGCCTTACTGCTCATCGTCATCGGCGCCGTGAGAGGCCTGGACAAACTCATTCCCGGCGATCAAACCATCTGGGCGGCAGATCTCATCCTCGGTGGAATCTTTTTGCTCGCCGGGTCGTTGGCGTGGCGAAGACGCCGTCGTTCGTAGTTCGGTCTCATCCACGGCCCGGGAGCCCATATGTCCAGCGTTCCAGTTCGCAATGTCATCATCATCGGGTCAGGGCCGGCAGGCCTCACCGCAGCCATCTATACCGCCCGTGCCAACCTCACCCCGCTGATCATCGAGGGCGAAATTTCCTCCACAGGGGACCAACCCGGCGGGCAACTAATGCTCACCACCGAAGTAGAGAACTGGCCAGGTTTCGAGCACGGGATCCAAGGCCCGGAGCTGATGTCCACCATGCGAGCCCAAGCGGCACGATTTGGCACCGAGTTTCTCACCGCCAAAGTCACCCAGGTAGATCTTGATTCCTCCCCCAAGCGGGTGTGGGTGGGAGACGATGAATATCTGGCCCACGCCGTCATTGTTTCCACCGGGGCCCGCTCGTTGATGCTCGGCGTGGAAAATGAGCCGATGCTCCTCGGACACGGTTTGTCCACGTGCGCCACCTGCGATGGGTTTTTTTTCCGAGGCCAAGAGATTGCGGTGGTGGGAGGCGGGGACTCAGCCATGGAAGAAGCCACGTTCCTCACCAAGTTTGCATCCAAGGTCACCGTCATCCATCGCCGCGACACGTTGAAAGCTTCCAAAATCATGCAAGAGCGTGCATTGAAAAACGAAAAGATCGAGTTTCTCTGGAACTCTCGTGTAGTGGGGTTGGTGGGTACGGACAAGTTGGAGGCCGCAATCATCCAAAACACGGTGTCCGGGGCCCAATCCACACTGAACGTGGCCGGCTTGTTCGTCGCCATCGGGCATGTACCCAACACCGATCTCTTCAGTTTGCAGTTGAACACTGATGAGCAGGGATATCTGCTCACCGATGGTAAGACGAGCCGTACGAACGTCGCCGGAGTGTTTGCGTGCGGCGATGTTCAAGACCATTCCTACCGGCAGGCAATTACTGCTGCTGGCTCAGGATGCATGGCAGCGATAGACGCTGAGCGGTGGTTAGAATCCTCTGTCCACTGAGAGTGGTTGATAGTTCCGTGTGTTGCACCCAGGAATCGAACTGGCGACGGCGGAGTTGTACAAGGAGGTACCGGGTTCCGCCCGGAGAAAAGGAGAACAACCATGGCTGACACCATCGTCACCCTCACCGACGCAACCTTTGACGAGCAGATTGGCTCGTCCGCGACGCCGGTTCTCGTGGACTTTTGGGCTGAATGGTGCGGACCCTGCAAAACCATTGCCCCCGTGCTCGAAGAGATCTCCAAGGAGCAGGCGGGCAAGCTCGTCATCGGCAAGCTGAATGTGGACGATGCTCCAGCCATCGCCCAACGTTTCGACGTAATGAGTATTCCCACGCTCCTGCTGTTCAAGGATGGCAAACCCGTAGCCCGCATGGTGGGGGCAAAGCCCAAGGGCGCTCTCATGCAAGAAATCGCCGCCCACCTATAGATTCA
>JAYVGK010000181.1:0-1723 GCA_043772215.1 Acidimicrobiales bacterium
GGTTCCAGTGTGTGTGACGTTCAGCGGGCGGTTTCCACGAAGGTGGGCCGGAACAACAATACGAACACCACCCCAGCCGCAGCGATGGTGGCACTGGCCACCACTAATGGAGTGTTCGACGATATGGAGCCGGTGATGTAGCCGACAAGTACTGAGGCCGGTACTTGGGCCAAGTTCTGCACACTGCTGTAGATACCCAGAGCTTCGCCTTGGCGACCGTCCTCTGCCGATCTGCTCACAAGACTGGTGGTGTTGGCCATGGACAGGCCTTGGAACGTGGTGAACACCGGAATCACCAGATACAACGGCAACGACGTTTTGGCGGCGAAGTACACGGCCAGGACCGCCGCCGTTCCGAAGTAGCTGAAGCGCAAGATCTTGTAATCGGGCAACTTCTTGGCCGCTAACCCCACCAACAACCCCTGTGAAATGGCAATGAACAGCCCCACGATGGCGAAATAGTCGCCAGTCTTGGACTGGCTGAATCCAAATCTGCGAGAGAGGTACACACCAAAATATGTGGTGAAAAACGTAAATCCAGCGTTGAACAGGAACGCTGATGCCAGCGGCACTCGCAAGCGATGCGAGGCAAAGCCGTGGATCACGTTGCTGAACGACTTGCCAATGGCCACTCGGCGACTGGGATCCTTGTACCGATTGGTTTCCGGGAACACCGACAGCACCAACGCGCAGTTCACCGCAGCAAGGATGGCGGCGAACCAGAACGGGGTGGTAGCGCTGAACCACCCGGGAGTGGTGAACAGTCGATAAAAACTGGTGTGCGGAGCACTGAGCCGTCCACCCAGATACGGGCCGATGATGAAGCCCAGCCCGAACGCTGCACCCAGTTTGCCAAAGTTCTTGGCCCGATTCTCATCGGTGCTGATGTCGCCAATGGCGGCTTGCGCCACTGCGATGTTCCCACCGGTGAATCCATCAAGGGCTCGGGCGGCGAACAACAGCGGAAGGCTCTTCGAAACGATACCCAGTGCAAACAACACATATCCCAGCGACGTCCCGGCGATGGACAGCGCCAACACGGGTCGCCGGCCGAAACGGTCGGAGAGTTGTCCCAAGATGGGGGCGGCCAAGAATGTGCAAAACGGATACACCGCCTGCAACCAGCCGAGCATGATGAGGCCGGTACGTGGTGACCAAGACTCCGGAGTCACCCGGAACGGAGAACTCGGATTGATCAACAGCGGGAACACCGGGATGAGAATCCCGAACCCAAGCAGATCGATGAACACCGTGGTAAAAATGGCGAGCATCGGATTGCGGCGCAACGAGCTTGCCGCAGTGGTGGGGAGGGTCACGGCGACCGACGTTAGCGGTAGGCCCCCCGGTGTGTATTTCTCGTTCCGCCCTACATGCTTGGGCCACGCTCAACGTGGACAACGGAATCAGTCCCCCCGAACTCATTGCTGACGTAATCATCAGCAGACCAGTCATTTTCCCATCTCACACCATCGACCAAATACTTGAAGCGATATGACCGACCCGGTTCCAGATTCATTGACACCAAGAAATGCTCGCCGGAGCGGACCATGGGCATGGGTTGCCAGTCGGTGAATTCTCCCACCAAGTCCACTGCGTGGGCCCCCAGTGAGACCGGAAGTCGGAACGTGATCGGCACCAGCGCCGGACCCACCGGTGGCGCTGAAGTTGTGAGGTGCGTGGCGGGCACCGCACTGTCCTGGCTGTCAATCATGATCTTCTCCAT